>NZ_OY782773.1 GCF_963678245.1 uncultured Sunxiuqinia sp. | reverse complement strand
GATGGCTGAAGCCAATGTAACAATCGATAAAATTGAAATTCGCATGGTGGCCGATTCAGACTCTACCGAAAATGACTCGACCGCTTTTATAGTTGTTTCAGAAGAGACGATGGAATTCAATTTGTTGGATTTTAGAAATGGCGTAACTGCTGAATTAACCAATGCAGAACTGGATACCGGAACGTATGATTTGATCAGAATGCATGTGGTTGATGCCAATGTGGTGTTGAACGATGACAATAGTACAACTTACGACCTTAAAATACCTAGCGGGTCAAGCAGTGGGTTGAAAATTAAAATCATGGGAGGACTAACAGTTGCCGATGGTGGTTCTTCAACAGTATTGCTTGATTTCGATGTTAGTAAATCATTTATCACCCAAGGAAATATAAAAAATAAAAATGGTATCAAAGGCTTTATCTTTAAGCCTGTTATTCGCGCGGTAGTTCAGGAAAATTATACCGGAAGTATCAGTGGATACGTTTCAGTTGGCGATACCGTTGCCGTTGGAAATGCAACCGTCGAGTTTTATCAGATAGATTCATTAATTACCTCAGCATTAACCGACACAACCGGCTACTTCGCAGCAATTGGTCTTCCTACAGCCGACTACGAAATTAAATGCATTGCCGAAGGATACGAAGAATTTGAGACTTCAGAGATTATTGTCATTGCAAACGACACAACATCAGTCGATATCTTGTTGACACCTGCTGAAGTATCAGCTAAAAAAAGCGGAGAATAAACAATCAATCAACCCAAAAGGGATATCTTAATCAATCAATTTGAAGTGTAAGCCTCCTTATTCAGGAGGCTTTACTTTTTTACAAAAAGAAAGAGGCAGCTAAAATAGCTGCCTCTTTCTTTTGAATTATTTTGTATCTGATTACTTCTTAATAATTTTCTCGGTAAATTCCTTGTCACCCAATTTTAGTGTTACAAAGTAAATACCATTTACCTGATCTGAAAGGTTAATCATGATAGGATCAGACAATTGATACACCAGACGATGAATTTCTTGTCCCACAATATTGCGAACTAAGACCTCTCCTTCCAATAAATCTGCATTCTTCACATCAATCTTAATCAATCCATCAGTTGGGTTAGGATAAACACGGTATCCAAATTCACTAATCAGTTCATCGAAACCAGTTGGAATTTGTACAACTACAACTATTTCTACGCTTGCGGTTGCACCCATTTTATCGGTTGCTATTAGCATAAACTTATGCTCTCCCAATTCATTAGCTGTTGGTGATAAAGTCAATTTCATATCAGCCTCGCTCATGCTAACCCAGGCTGGAAGTGCCGAACCATCTTCAGCAGTTGCAGATATCGCTAGTTCATCTCCCTCATCGGCATCACTAAATAAGCTTGATTCAGCAGGTAAATCAACTGCTTCCGTGCTGTTTTTATCGATATAAACAGTATCGATTGTGCCAACAACTTCTGGCGCTGAGTTAGGTAACACAGTTAATGTAAAGCTTGTGCTTGTTTCATCAACGCCTCCATTTGCTGTGCCTCCTTCGTCTTTCAAAGTCACCGTGATTTCAGAACTACCAGCTACTTCTCCTGCCAACATAAGATTCAAGACAGCCGTTTCGTCTCCTGCAGTGTAAGCTACAGTTGCTCCTGTTACCAAAGATGGATCTGCCGCTTCTGCTGTAATTGAGCTTACAAGTTGCTCAATGCAATCATCTCCGGCACTTATACCAGACAATGGTACGTCAAGAGTTGTTGCATAAAGTGAAATTGATTGATCTGCAATAGCATCGACAACCGGTGCTTTATTGATTCCCGCGACAGTAACTACAAACGATGATTCTGAAGTATTTCCTGAAGCGTCTGTAGCAGTGAAGGTCACAACAGTTGTTCCTACCGGGAATTCGCTTCCACTAGCTAATCCGGCAGTTTGCTCTACTGTAACGCCAGCACAAATATCGGTTGCTGTTGGAGTTTCAAACTCAACCACTGCTGAACATTCATCAGCCGATGCAACAACGGTAGAGATGTCATCCATGCTATCAATCTCGGGTTTGATGCTGTCGGCAACCGTCACAGTTGTTTCACAGAAATCATAGTTCCCGTGGAAATCACTGACTGTCATTGTCACCTGATTCTCACCTAAGTCGGAACAGTAGAAATTTTTACGGTTCAAATAAGGAATGCGAATTCCACAAGCGTCATTCGATCCATTATCAACCATTGTTCCATCAACCATCACGTGTCCTGTTTCATCGAGGTACACTGTGATATCTTTACAAATCGCGATCGGTTTTGTGTTATCTTCTACCGTGACAGTTGAGACACATGTAGACATATTTCCATAACTATCTGTAACATTAAGTGTCAACTCATTTTCCCCCAACATGTTTACAATCCAAGGTAACAGCAACATCGGAATTAATTGCAAGAGTTACATCGCTACAAACATCATACGAAGCATCGTCAATCATATCAGGTGTAATTGTAACAGAACCAGAGGCGTCAAGTGATACCGAAATATCTCTACATAAGGCAACTGGAGCAATCGTATCAAAAACTGTGACAATAGCCTGAGATGTATCAATATTTTCGGATGCATCGGTTGAAGTTAAAATCACAGTATTTTCACCAATATTGGAACAATCAAAATCGGTGATATCAAGTGAGAGATTTAAGCTGCAATTATCAGATGAGCCATTGTCAACAAAAGTCGGATCAATACTTATGTTTCCTGTTTCATCCAAGTACACCGTTGTATCTTTAGACATGGCTACTGGTGCAATAGTGTCCAAAATAGTAACGGTAGAAACCTCAACAGTAGAATTGCCGTTCACATCATTCAGAGTAACCTGGACCAAATTTGAACCGATATCACCACAATCAAATGAACTAACACTTAAGGTTGTATCTTGAATATTACAATTATCTAAAGCACTAGTAACTAGATCAGATGGAACAATTAAAGCTTGCCCTGAGGCATCGAGTTGAACAGTAAGGTTTTGAACTGTTAAAGTTGGATCAATATTATCTTCTACAGTGACCGTTGCCGTTTTGCTTGTAGAATTGCCGTTCACATCATTCAGAGTAACCTGGACCAAATTTGAACCGATATCGACACAATCAAATGAGTTAACATTGATCGTTGTATCTTGAACAGTGCAATTATCGGAAGCGCTGGTCACCAAATCAGCAGCAGTAATAGAAGCACTACCTGAAGCATCCAGCTGAACAGTGATATTTTGGACAGTAAGAGAAGGATCAATATTATCCTCTACAGTAACTGTTGCGGTATTCGATGCAGAATTTTCAGCAGCATCAACAGCAGTAAGTGATACTGTGTTTGCACCAACGTTACTACAATCAAAAGAAGTTTCATCCAGGCTAAGCCCTGTAATCCCAATATTGTCTGTTGAGCCATTGTCAATATCACTTGTCGTAATAGATGCGCTTCCAGAGGCATCTAACTGAACACTTATATTCTTTGTCGTCACAACAGGAACAATGGTATCCGCTACCGTAATCGTCGCAGTGGCATCATCAGTTGCAGTTCCATCAGTAGCAGTGTAGCTAAATGTAAACGTTCCAACATAATTTGTTGGTGCCTGATAAACAAAAGCCCCTGTTTCCAAATCAAACGAAGTAAACGATCCTTGAGATAAAGTCGGTTCGGTTGTTACGTCTAGGTCATCCCCATCAGCATCAGTATCGTTTGTTAATACATTTCCAGAAACAGTTCCACCGGTATTCACATTGTATGGGCCATCGTTGTTGGCAACCGGACCAGTATTGGAAGGTCCAAAATTTGCTGTAATGCTTTTTGCAGCATCCATTGTAACAGTCAACGGGTTATTTGTGCTGGAAATATCACCAGTCCAGTTAACAAAATTCGCAGCTCCTGAGGGGGTTGCTGTTAAAGTTACTGTTGACGCCTCGGCAAAATTTGCCGTATTTAATCCATTGTCAGTATCAATGCCAGAAGGAGAACTTGCTACTCCCCCAGTGTATCCTCCTGTCCCAGCAACCGCAACAGAAAGGCTTTGCGAAGCTACACCTCCAGTAATTGTTGCTTTCATATCTAATGTGGTACCATAGCCATATGATCCACAAAGTGCAGGCGTGTTAGCATATACCATCACTACTCTGATGTAAACATCCCCATTAAATGCGTTGCTAGGTACAGTAATATTGCCGGAATAAGTATATGTTCCGTTGAAGGTATTAACCTGATCAAAAACTAATTCGCCAGAGTCACTAAGATCTCCATTACCATTAAAATCAAACCAAATCTTCACATATTCCTGAAAGCCACTATTTGTTTTAACTGTCACACTTACTGGATAGGTATTTCCTGCTGTCAAAGTTGTCATACTGGAGCTGGTGTAATCAAAATATCCAGGACCTGTGCTAAATCCGGTAGCATCAGGTGCACCTGCCTGTACAACTCCATTAATATTAACAGAAGACACATACTCACAACAAAAGTTTGCTGGATAAGAAGAGCACAAAGGTGATTGTGCAAATGTTGTTGAAAAAGAAAACAACAATACTATAGGTAAAGTTATAATTTTTAACAATCTGGATACCTTATTGCTCATCGTCATGTAATCGCTTATTTTAATCATTCTTGCTTACTTTAAAAAAGGTTAGTACTATGATTTACTTTCTTTCAATTTCATAACTGCCTACTACCCATTCCTCATTTTCCTTTTGAAAATCCAGAGCAATATGGAATACCTTCTGCTCCGCTGAGTTATAGTCATAATACATCGAGAGATCTACACGTGCAGAACTTTCAAGGATATCCAAATTCTTAAATAGAAAAAATGCCTCTACATTGTTATCATAAATCTCATGCCTTGTCATAAAAACTGGTTTTTTCCCAAATTTAGATATGGCAATATCTGTCGGAATTACAATTGGATATTGCATGATGTAAACTGCAGCTGTGTCTCCTTCAATCCCAACTGGATAATTCTTTTGCAATTCGGGCAAATCAACACACAACTGTAAAATCTGAGCCTGATCCTGCGGTGTTTGGGCAAACAAACCACTCCCGCATAACAAGATTGTCACTAACACTAAGTAAATTTTTCTCATACACAAATAGATTAAGATTTATAACATCATTATTTAGAATACATGAAAATTGTCATTTGGTTGAATGTAAAAAGTATTTTTTTACTGATCATATCAAAATTATGCATAATAATATGAAAGAAGAAACAAATTTCAAAAAAAGGTAGTTATTACTACCTACCTTATTACTGATTACACTAAATTTGCGATTATCTCATTTTTGCTATATACAGTTTCTTAATCTCCTGCAAATAGCTCAAACTTAATCTATTACTATAAATCCGAACAAATTCCCGCAACCTCCCATTATGATAGAAAGATCCTACGGCAGCATCAAACTTGCTTTCATCCCAATTATATTGTACTCGGTTGCTCAATGCCTTAAAGTCATCGAACTCCAAATAAGTCGGTAATTCAATATAGGCATGAAAACGCTCCTTTTTATCGATATAAACACCCTCATCAATTTCTTCCAACTTAAAAAATTTGACCACCTTTATATTGGCTTTTTCTTTTAGATTTTTTTTGTTTTTACTGAAAAAATGGATTCCATTTTCCTCGTATGCTTTTTGCAAAGCACCAATCAAATCATACCGATTCAGATGTCGAACCCGTAACACATTATAGGTTGTGTTATAAATTGTCAGGAATCCCTTTCCCGCATCAAATTTCTCGTCAAAGACGTTCTCCACCTGCTGAGTTGCACGAATGATATTCTCAAGCGGATAATGTTCCGCTAAGGCAATGTACATATAAATTGGTTTGGTATCAAAAGGCGTTTCATGATAATAACCAGGAAATGGCTCAAGGGCTTCAAACACCAGCGTGCCGGGCTCAATTTTATCGTCAATAGTAAAGACCGTCTCCCTTTTGTTTATCGTTCCAAATACTTCAATGTCGTTTTTTTGTTCCATAGTTCAAGTTTTGAAGGATTCATTATCTTCGTCAGCAATTCGTATTGTATGAATGCTGAAAAAGTAATCTTAATTGAACCTGTCGGACAGGTTACTTTAGTTCGAAATGAACGTTCCCGTTATTTTCGGTTACGGGTAAAACCAACTGGTCAAGCTCATGTTTCTATGCCTGTTTTAGCCTCGGAGGCTAAAGCTGTCAACTTTGTGAAGTCAAAATCAGCATGGATAATACAACAACAACAAAAGATTAAAACAGGTTTAACCGTTTTCGGACAAGATAACTCTTTTCGAACAAAGTTTCATCAATTAAAAATAGTAAAAGTTGATCAAGGGCAAGTGACGAATTTGATAGGAAACGGAATTGTCCAAATTAACATTCCAAATAAATACGATCATCAAAACGCAAACATTCAACAATTTATACGCAGGACTCTTATTGAAGTCATGCGACAGGAAGCTAAAGTTTATTTACCTGTTCGACTTCATGAATTAGCCTCGAACCACGGGTTTCAATTTCAAAAAGTATTTGTAAAACATGTAAAAAGCCGATGGGGAAGTTGCTCTTCAGTAAACAACATCAATCTGAACCTGCATTTGATGAGACTACCTGACCGATTAATCGACTATGTATTGCTTCATGAATTGGCCCATACAAAAGAAAAAAACCACAGCAAAAACTTTTGGCAGTTACTCGAAGAAATATGCCCGGGTTCGAAACAACTGGATCGGGAACTCAAAAAGTACCATGTTGATATTTTTTGAACAGAAAGACCTTTAAACAACTTATTCTATAAAAAAGGAATTATGAACTGGAACGAACTTATATCGAGCAAACGACTTGGCACAAAGCCGGCGGTAAAACAAAACGAATTGTATAACCGCACACAATTTCAACGCGACTACGATCGCTTGATTTTTTCGTCCCCCTTTCGTCGCATGCAAAACAAAACCCAGGTATTTCCTTTGCCCGGCAGCATTTTCGTACACAACCGACTTACCCACAGCCTGGAAGTGGCAAGCGTTGGCCGTTCGCTTGGAAATATATTGGCTGAAAAACTAATTGTAAAGGGCGAAACAAGTCCATTGATTCCTGAACTCGGAGCTGTCGTTTCGGCGGCCTGCCTGGCTCACGATATGGGAAATCCTCCATTTGGGCATGCCGGCGAAGAAGCTATTTCAAGCTATTTCAAAAATGGCAAAGGACATAATTTACAACTCATGCTTCAACCCGAAGAATGGAACGATTTTGTCTACTTTGATGGAAATGCCAACGCTTTTCGCTTGTTAAGTCACCAGTTTAACGGACGCCGCGCCGGAGGATTTGCACTAACCTACACAACCCTGGCCAGCATTGTAAAATACCCATTTGAGTCGGTAGGTATTCAAAAACCCAAGTTTGGTTTCTTTCAATCGGAAAAAGAGCTTTACCACGAAATTGCCACTGAGCTCGGCATTAAACAGCTTGGAAATACCCCCCTGAAGTTTGCCCGCCACCCACTGGTCTTTTTGGTTGAAGCAGCCGATGACATCTGTTACCAAATGATGGATCTGGAAGACGCACATAAACTGGGAATATTGGGTTATGAAACAACCAAAGAACTATTCCTGAACTTTTACGACCAGCAAGCGGATAAGGAAATTCGTAAAAAAATTGAAGAAACCTTTAAAGTGGTCTCTGATCACAACGAACGAATTGCATATCTGCGAGCCGGCGTAATTAACAAATTGGTGCACGAGTGTATTGCTGTTTTCGAAAGTAAGCAAGACGACATCTTCGAAGGTTCGTTTCAAAAATCACTAATCAGCCAGTTAAAAGGCACTTCCAGAATAGCACTGGAGGAAATAAAAGATTTATCGGTTGACAAAATTTACAAACACCGATCGGTTGTGGAGGTTGAAATTTCAGGACACCAAATTATTGGCACTTTGCTCGAAGCATTTATTGAAGCCCTGCTCGCTCCGGATGAAGGCTACTCAAAACGATTAATCTCCATGATTCCGGAACAATACCGCAACAACCACCAAACCACCTATGAAAAAGTGCAATCGGTGATCGATTTTGTTTCGGGTATGACTGACTTGTATGCTTTGGATTTGTTCCGGAAAATAAAAGGGATCAATTTGCCATCGATCGGCTAAAGTTATTTACCGAGCTGGCTCTTTAGCAAACTAACATTATTATTTAAGCGTTCAATGGTTTCGTCCTTGCTCTGAAGTTCAACTTTCAGCTTTTGCACATCGGCTTTCACCGAAGCTAATTGACCTGAAAGTTGCTCAATTTTTGAATTTTTCTTTTCTAGTTGAGCTTCCAGCTTGGTATTTTCTCCTTTATTGCGATTCAAGTCAAATTGGACTTCGGAAAGATCACCAGTTGCTTTTTTTAGTTCCGAAGACAAACTCTGTTTATCAGCTTTCAGCGTTTTAATTTGCTCCTGATACTCTTCCATCTGCTGCGTCATTCGTCTTTTCTCATAAGCGAAAGCGTAAATTTTCTCTTCAATACTGTCATCTTTCTCCTGCACATTGGTCGAAAGATCATTAATTTCTCCATGCAGGTCACTAATCATCTGATCCTTTTCTGCATTACTCGACATCAAGTCTTCCTTGGTTTGCTCATAATCTGCAATCAACTGTTTAATCCGGTCCGCTTTGTCACTATTCTCCGAAGTCAAATCTCGAACGCGCTGTTCTGCACGCAGTTTCGACGATTCCATATCTAAATACTTTTTCTTCGACACACAAGAAGTCACTAAAAATCCGAAGCAAGTGATCAATATGATAAGGCTCTTTGTTTTCATTATTGAAGTAATTTTTATTTGTTTGTTCCAAAATAATAACGCTGACCAAATAAATATGTTATTCAAATTGTACTTTTAAATTTGTTTTGGCGTTATTAGCTAAAGTAGAAAAAACCGCGAGCTAAAAAAAACATTATGCGAAATCTAATCATATCTCTGTTTCTGATCTTCTTTTTTTCGACCTCTGTACGGGCCCAAGTCATTAAAGGTCGTGTAGTTGATTCGAACACACAAGAAGGAATTGCTTATACAAATATTGGAGTTGAAGGAACTTTTTACGGCACAGCGAGCGATTCCGAAGGATTTTTTGAGTTAAAGGTTCCTGATGAATTCAAGAATGAAAAGTTATTTTTCTCAGCTGTGGGATACGGAAACATGGTTCTTCGGATTCCTGAACTTTTGACAAGAGACTTTACTCGAATTCAATTGGTTGAGCAAACGTACGATATTGATACAATAGATGTAGCGGCGCAATCGAGAGTTTTGTTTCGTGTAATCAAAACAGCTGCTGCGAATGTACCCGAAAACTTTTACCATGGTCCACTCGGATTGAAACTTTATCTTGAAGAAACGAAACAAGTAGCAGGTGATTCGGAGCAAAAACGTGAAGCGGTTGTTCAGCTATATGACGAATCCGGCTATGCGTCACTTTCAATTACCAACGCGTTTGGCAAGCGCCACTTTAAATTTTCGGAGGTAAAAAAGAATTTTGAATCGTACTCCATTCCAACAGCAAAAACCGGTTTTGAAGAACTGCTCGAAATGGATATTGCCCGGCTGTCGAACACAATATTTGATGAAAAACTGTTGAATGACTTCGATCTCCAGCTGGAAGGAATCAGCAAGTTTAATGACGATTCGGTTTGGATTATTTCATATAAAACAAGCAAAGCGGACTTGGCTCACACGGGAGATTTCTACGCCACGCAGCTAGATGGAAAAATCTATATCAGCCAAAATAACTACGAAGTAATCCGGAACGAATGTGTTATCGAAGCAGAAAAAAACCATCCTCACAACAGATCACTGGCAACTAAAAAGGCAGAACAAACCAAGGTTAATTATCACTATACCGCAACCTACAAACCATTTAACGGGAAGTATGCGGTAAGCTATTTAGATTGTGAAAAAACTTATTTGGATCAAGATAACAATGAAGTGATTTATAGTCGAAAAGCAAGTGTTCTGGAATTAAACACAACTCCTGCGAAAATTCAAGGAAAAGATTATTTCGAAAATGTGGACTATGTGGAAAGCTTTTGGAATAGCTTTAAAAGACCTGAGTAAAGGAGAAGCACAACAAATGTCCCCTACATGATGAGTTCTCGAAAGTAAGAGGAGATTTTACAAGCCTAGTCAATGAAGAGCTTGCCCAAAAGATAAAAAGCGGAGAAGCTGTTTTAAATCAGGATTAGCTCAATGATTTTCCAAAAACCAATTGCTATAAACATTGTGGCAACCAATCGGCGTAACCAAAATTCAATATTTTTAATCCGGATAAACCACTGATTGATGCCTGAAAAGGCGAACGCAATCAGAATCGTAAAAAACAGGACCATCACGCTTGTCCCCAGCGCGAAAAATAGGGGAAGCAATAAACCTGAAGGAGCTGAAAGGGTCATTGGAATTAACAGGCCAAAATACATCACTCCACTATACGAACAAAAAGCCAGGGCAAAAACGCCCCCCAATAAAAAGTGCTGCATCAACAGATCTCGTTTTTGTTTTTCAATTCTCTCGGAAAGCCCATTAAATGAAGGGAAACGAATTGGAATAAATTCGAGCATTGCCAACCCAATGATCAACAACAAAGGACCAATCATTTTTTCGCCATAGCGAGCCAGAGGTTTGGAAATATTCAAAGCATCGGCTCCAACAAACAAAAGCAAAGCAATTACGATATAGGTAAATGCACGACCACCGGCATAAAACAAGCCTCCCAATAGTACCCGTTTTTTATTAGACGCCTCTTTGCTGATAAAACCAATAGCAGCAATATTGGTTGTAAGCGTACAAGGGCCAAGCGAAGTAATCAGCCCCAGCAAAAAAGCTGACCACAAGGGAAACGAAGATTGATCCAATAAGTTGGTGAAATATTCCTGCATCAGAGTTGATCAATTGTATTTTCAAATAGCTCCCGGCTCTTTTCAGGTTTGGGTAAAACATACAAGAACAAGTCATTGGTCAAATTAATTGCTCCTTCATCTTTCAAAATAATAACCGATTTAAACACCACATCAAACTGCTGTGCAAAATCAACCACCGCCGGATCGTCCAGATTGAACTGACGAAACACAATTTCGCCTTCTTTAAGCCGGCTTGCATAGTTACCTGCAAGTTCATCTTTAATTAGTTGCTCAATGGCATCGCAAGTTTCACAGCGAATCGACGTTCGAAAATAATAAATGCCAATCTGCCCGGGTTTTGGCATCAACAAATCATCACTTTTAATAGGCTGATTGTTTGTACAAGCCATCATAAAAAGCAGGCCAACGAATAGTATTCCAGTCAATCTCATATCACTCTTTATACAAATTCAGCAAAAGCTCCTTCAGTTTATTATACGTTGGAAGTTGGCCGCTCATCACAACCTTGTTATCGACCACCAACGCAGGAGTTCGCATGACTCCAAGATACATTATTTCAGTCAGATCTTCTACCTTTTCAACCCGAGCATTCAAACTCAATTCGGCAACAGCTTTTCGTACCCGATGATCCAATCCCCTGCATTTCACACATCCTGAGCCTAATACTTTAATTTCCATTTCAACTCCGGTTTTTACGTAAAAGATAAGTGTTCTGCTGCTAAAATTCACGAACAAAGACGCCAATAGGCTGAACTCCAGATCCTGTTAAAAACGTTTAATTTCTTTTTCTAATTAGTCTGATTTCAAAGATTGTACTATCTTCGCAAACATAAAAATCTCATGAATTTCAAAGTGAGCAAAGCGATATTGCACCGACTTAATTGAAGCAAAATGAGTGGCTGAATATTAACAACTTGCAAACGTTTTGGCACATCAAAGCAACTATTGAAGAATGAAAAACTACAAGTTCATTAACACTGTTACAGGATGGCTGGTATTTATCGTAGCAGCCGTTGTTTATTTAATGACGATTGAACCCACCACTAGTTTCTGGGATTGCGGTGAATTTATTACCACTTCGTATAAACTTGAAGTTGGACACCCGCCCGGTGCACCTTTTTTCATGATTTTGGGACGGTTTTTCACCCTCTTTGCCGATTCCTCAAATGCTGCAATGATGATTAATGCACTTTCGGCTTTGGCTAGCGCATTTACCATCCTGTTTTTATATTGGACCATCACCCATCTGGCACAAAAGCTGGTCGATGCAGAAAACGAATTCAGCATGGGCCAGGCAATTGGCATTATTGGTAGTGGCGTAGTAGGTGCCCTAGCCTACGCATTCTCCGATACGTTCTGGTTTTCGGCGGTCGAAGGCGAAGTTTATGCTTCATCCTCGCTAATTACTGCCATCGTTTTTTGGGCTATCTTGAAATGGGAAAATGTAGCCGATCAACCACAGGCCAATCGCTGGATTATCCTTATCGCATACCTCATGGGTATTTCTATTGGTGTTCACTTGCTGAACCTTCTAGCCATTCCTGCAATCGTTTTCGTTTATTATTTCAAGAAATATAAAGCCACCCGCAATGGAATTATTGCAAGTTTGGCAATTTCATTAGTTATCCTAGGTGTAATCATGTACGGTATTATCCCGGGAGTTATCACAATTGCAACCTGGTTTGAATTAATGTTTGTCAATGGGATTGGACTTCCTTTCAATACCGGAACTATTATTTATGCTGTCTTGTTGATTGGACTGATTGTCTACGGAATTCATTACACAATAAAAAAGAATCTGGTGCTTTGGAATACCGTATTGGTCGCTTTTACCGTCATTCTCATTGGTTACTCCTCTTTTGCTATGATTGTTATCCGCTCATCAGCCAACACGCCAATGGACCAAAACAGCCCCGACGACGTATTTTCCATGCTGGGCTATTTAAATCGTGAGCAATACGGAGATCGACCCTTGATTACCGGTCAGTATTATAATACACCACTCAATCCTCAAAATCCATATGTTGACACCAAACCTTACTACATTCAGAAAGATGGTAAATACGTAATATCTGACATTCGCCAAAAACCACAATACGATTCCCGCTTTACCACTTTTTTTCCACGCATGTACAGCAGTCAAGCCCAACATGTTCAAGATTATAAAAGTTGGGCTGGAATTGAAGGAAAGACCGTTCAGATTACCAACCGACAGGGCGAAAGCGAAACCATCAAGCTGCCAACGTTTGGTGAAAACCTACGATTCTTTGTGCGATATCAGGTAGTTCACATGTATCTGCGCTACTTTATGTGGAACTTTGCAGGACGGCAAAATGATATTCAAGGACATGGTGACATCGTAAATGGGAACTGGCTCAGTGGAATCGACTTTATCGATTCCATACGCTTGGGTGACCAAACAAACCTTCCTGCCAAATACGCTAATAACAAGGCTCGAAACACCTACTTTTTTCTTCCGTTGCTGCTTGGATTAATCGGTGTATTTTTTCATTACCAGCGAAATAAAAAAGACATGTGGGTGGTCTCACTCCTATTTCTAATGACAGGCTTAGCTATTGTGGTTTACCTGAATCAATATCCACATCAACCGCGTGAGCGGGACTATGCCTATGCCGGCTCGTTTTACGCCTTTGCCATTTGGATTGGACTGGGCGTGATAGCACTCTCCGAGACATTGAAAAAATGGATGCCCGAAACCGTAAGCGCCATAGCTGTTTCAGCTATTAGCCTAGTATTAGTTCCCGGAGTTATGGGCAGCGAAAACTGGGATGATCATGATCGCTCCGGACGTTATACTGCTCGTGACTTTGGTGCCAATTACCTGAACAGTTGCGAGGAGAATGGGATCATTTTCACCAATGGAGACAACGACACTTTCCCCCTTTGGTACAACCAGGAAGTAGAAGGTGTTCGCACCGATCTGCGTGTTTGTAACCTCAGCTACCTACAAACCGATTGGTACATTGATCAAATGCGTCGTAAAGCTTATGAGTCAGAACCGCTGCCGATTACATTCACAGAAGATCAATATGTACAAGGAAATCGCGACGTCGTCTATCTGATGAATGATCCTCGCATAAAAGGGGCCGTGGAACTAAAAAAGGCACTCGACTTTGTAAAAGACGACAACCCAAAAACCAAGCTTTCACAAGCAGACAATGCTTCATATATTCCTTCAAAAAGATTATTCCTGAAGGTTGATAAGGAAGCAGTGATTAAAAACGGAGTGGTTCCAGAATCAGAATACGACTTGATTGAAGACACCATCTTCTTCAACTTTGAAAATAAAAACTACATTACCAAGGACGAGTTGATGGTACTGGACATGATTGCCAACTCGGAATGGAAACGCCCGATTTACTATGCCATTACTGTTGGGCGAGACAAATACCTTGGCTTGCAAGACTATTTCCGGTTAGACGGTTTGGCTTATCGTTTTACGCCCGTCAAGTCAAAACAAGACGGTATCTATTTTGGCCGTGTGAATACCGACAAAATGTATGAACACATGATGAAGGATTTCAAATGGGGAAATATGAATGATCCGGATGTTTACATCGACGAGAATAACCAGCGCATGATGATGAACATCCGAAATAACTTCAACCGTCTGGCGGAAAGCCTGATTGAAGAAAACAAAACAGATTCGGCAATTAATGTGCTAAACAGAAGCATGGAGCTAATCCCAAGTAAAATTGTTCCTTACAACTATTTCTCATTGAAACTGGCCGAAAATTATATGGCTGCCGGAGAACTGGGAAAAGGGCAAGAAGTCATGCGTGATATTTTCAATTCGTACAAAGAAGAAATGGACTATTACTTGTCACTGGACTACAAGTATCTTGTTTCAGTTGACGAAGAAGTGCAGCGGTTGATGTACTTTATGCGCGAAATGGCCGTAACGGCAAGCAAATATAAACTGGATGATTTTTCAAAAGAAATATCGGATAGTTTCAACAGCTATTATCAATCGTACACTACATTAAACTAATGTATCGATTTGATCCGAGAATACAACTTCCCAAAATAGTGACACGCTATTTCCCTAAAGCGCTTTGGCGTTTGCCGGGAAACCAGAAAAGGGTGGTTCTCACCTTTGATGATGGTCCTATTCCGGAAGTAACACCTTGGGTTCTGAAATTACTGAAAGAAGAGAATATAAAAGCCTGCTTTTTCTGTGTAGGTGAGAATGTAAAACGGAATCCAGAGGTTTTTCAGCAAGTGATTGATGCCGGTCACCAGATTGGAAACCATACATTCAACCATATGCAGGGATTGAAAAATACAACCGAAGCTTATTTTGAAAACATTGAAAAAGCAGCATCATATATCGACTCGAAACTGATGCGACCGCCACATGGCTGGTTACGAAAGTCGCAATACCAGAAAGTGATTAAAAGCTACCAAATGGTCATGTGGGATATAATCAGTCGTGATTACGATGCAAAAAGCAGCCCTCAAAAAGTGATTGACAATGTGTTAAACTTTGTACGTCCGGGGTCAATTATTATTTTTCACGATTCGCTAAAAGCAGAAAAAAATTTAAAAGTAGCCCTGCCGATTGTTATAAAAAAACTGAAAGAAGAAGGATATCAATTTACCTTGCTACCCGAGACAAATGAGGCTAAAGTAGCGAGCTAACAAACAGACAAATTTTTAAGATCATGTTGAATATTTTACTTGTTGGATCAGGAGGAAGAGAACACGCGATGGCGTGGAAAATTAAGCAATCAGAGAAAGTCAATAAGCTGTTTATTGCACCCGGCAACGCCGGAACTGGCAATATTGGTGAAAATATTGCTGTAAGCGTTTCCGATTTTGAAGGACTGAAAAAAGTGATTCTTGAAAAATCGATCGACCTGGTGGTGGTTGGCCCCGAAGTACCTTTGGTTGATGGCTTGCACGATTTCTTTTTGGACGACGAAGAGCTGAAAGAAGTAAAAGTTGTTGGTCCTCAAAAAATAGGTGCAACCCTCGAAGGATCGAAAGATTTTGCGAAAGATTTCATGGATCGTCATAAAATTCCCACAGCAAAATATAAAACAGTAACCCCAGAAACACTTGCCGAAGGAATTGAGTTTCTGAAAACCATGAAAGCACCGTACGTTTTAAAAGCGGATGGATTAGCTGCCGGAAAAGGAGTACTGATTATTGAAGATTTGGGAGAAGCCGAAGCCTCATTAAAAATTATGCTTGATGGCCAATTTGGTGAAGCAAGCAGCAAAGTGGTAATCGAAGAATTCTTGTCGGGAGTGGAATTGTCTGTTTTTGCCATTACCGACGGAAAAGATTACCAAATTCTTCCCGAAGCCAAAGACTACAAACGAATTGGGGAAGGCGATACCGGATTAAATACCGGTGGTATGGGAGCAATCAGTCCCGTTCCTTTTGCCAATGCCGAGTACATGAAAAAAATTGAAGACCGCATCATCAAACCAACCGTTGACGGCTTGCGAAAAGACAATATCGCGTATAACGGATTCATCTTTTTTGGACTAATTAACGTTGATGGTGACCCGTATGTCATTGAATACAACGTTCGCATGGGTGATCCGGAAACCGAAGCCGTAATGCTACGAATCAAATCAGACTTTGTCGACCTCCTTGAAGCAGCAGCCAACGGCACCATGTCCGAGCAATCCATCGAAATTGATGAGCGCACGGCTGTAACAGTGATGTTGGTTTCTGGTGGATATCCGGGCACCTACGAAAACGGTAAAACCATGACTGGATTCGACGAGGTTGAAAACAGCATCTTGTTCCACGCCGGAACCAAGCAAGAATCGAACAAGGTCGTAACAGCCGGAGGACGAGTTATTGCCATCAGTTCATACGGTTCATCGATAGAAGAAGCTCTGAAACAATCGTATGCGAATGCCGAAAAAATTGAATTTGACGGGCGTTACTTCCGAAAAGACCTTGGGTTCGATTTGTAGGATCATAATACAGGCTATTTAAGATAAAAACGATGATACTCCGAATACTCAAAACAAACCAAGCCTATCACTTTATACTCATTCCGATACTTGTACTGGGATTATGGTTTCGTTCGTATATTCATCCAGAGTATTTTCCTTTTTTTGAGGGCGAAAGCGATATGTTTCTTTACCAAATGGTGCATCACTGGCTGTCTAAATCTCCATTGATTAGCAATCTGCTGGCCATCTTTATAGTTATTGCTCTTTCATTTCTGATTCTTCGCTTAAATACCGCCTATGCTTTTATTCGAGTCCGTACCTTTCTACCCTCCAACATATTTATTTTAATTGTTAGTGGTCTGATTTCATTACACGCCCTTCATCCGGTTTATTTTGCCTCGCTATTTTTAGCTTTATGTGTCGACCGTATTTTTCAATCATACAAAAAAGAAAAGTTTTATGCGCAAGCTTTTGAAGCCGGGTTCTTTATCAGCATGGGAAGTTTGTTTTATTTCAATCTTATTTTTTTCTTTCCAATTATCTGGCTAGGGTTTCTGCTAATTAAAAGCAGTCCTAAATGGCGAAATTTTGTTCTACCCATTTTGGGGCTCATGATTCCCTGGCTATTTGCCTGGTCATACTATTTTCTGACCGATGAGATTCATGTTTTCAATGCAACTATCTCAAAAAATTTGTACACCGAAAATTATTTTTTGAGAGAAAACATACCGCTTCAGATTTACCTTGGATTTTTAACGCTAATCACCTTAATTTCGAGCGTATTTCTACTAAACCAATACGACGAGAAGAAAATCAGTACGCGTAAGTACTTTCAGGTTTTCTTTTTAGTTTTCCTTGTGTCATTTGTTTTGCTTATTGCTGTTCCTGCGGTTTCTCACGAAATTCTGATTATTATGGCAATCCCGCTAACTTTTCTGATCTCAAATCACCTCATCTTCATAAAGAAGAGATTCTGGAGTAACCTAATTATGTACCTTTTTCTTGCCTTGACAATTTACATGCAGTTTACCTGATGAACCCTCAAAAACCAACTTTGGCCATTTATGGAATCCAGGATCGTGATGACTATGAACATCCGCTTTATGTACACGACCACAATCTGGCGATCATGCAAAACGGGCAGGTTCGGGATTTTTTACAACTTGAACGGATTACTCGCAGGAAACGGGACAACAGTTTACACAAACACCTCTATTCTATTTTAAAAGAAAACAAACGACTAGCTGAAGACTTTGATCTCGTATTTGTTGACAACGTTATTGGGAGAACTTTTATTACAACACAAGGAAATGCCCGCTTTGAAGCACCGTTGAATCAATCGCTGACCAATGATCTGGAAGAGGGAAACTGCTGGTGGTTTGGCAAAGAAGTCAAAGCCTGGGCTCTGAACCACGAACTAGCCCATGTTTTTACCTGCCTACCCTTTTATGGCAATTTCAAAAACAACAGCCTGCTTGTTCATTTTGACGGAGGAGCAAGCAAAAGCAATTTTTCAGCCTGGCTTTTTCGCAACAATAGCCTTGAGAAAATTACAGCCAATTGGGATTATCAGCACCTCACAGCCTTGTTTAACGCCAATGCGTTGGTGTTTTCCGTAATTGGAGCAAAGCTGAATGAGCAGAATTCGGTTCCCGGCAAAATGATGGGACTTGCCGGCTATGGAACGTTCCAGCGAGAGCTAGCCGAATGGCTGAAAACACATGATTTCTTTCAAAACATTTGGGCAAAAAAATCGGACTTTTTTCATCAGGCAAAAAAAGATTTCGATATTGAATTGGGATCTTTTGACCAGAAAAACCCGTTTCTGCAAAATATCATCGCCACAATTCATGAACTGTTTGTGCGCGAAACTCTTTTAATTTTTCAGAATCTCCGGCAGCAAACCGGATGCAAGACGCTCTACTACTCTGGTGGCTGTGCGTTAAACATTGTGGCCAATACGCGATTGATTGAATCCAAGCTGTTCGATGAGGTTTTTATTCCACCTTGCTGCGAGGATTCGGGATTGGCATTGGGTGCTGCCGCATTTGCCGAGTGGAAAAAACATGGGCAAGTGGAGCAGCATTCAGCATACCTCAACAATTGGAATTTGCCAACAAATAAATTTCAATACAACACCAATGATTTAGAGCAAGCTGCCAAGTTACTAATCTCCGGCAACGTAATTGGCATCTGCAATGGCTTTGGAGAAGCGGGGCCTCGTGCGCTAGGCAACAGAAGTATGCTGTGCTTGGCCAACAACAAACGTCTCGCTAAAAAAATAAGCATGCAACACAAGCAGCGCGAGTGGTATCGCCCGGTTGCTCCTGTGATGTTAGAGAAAAATGCCCGTTATTTTACGGGTCAGACAACCATCCACCAACTCAGCCAACACATGCTCCTTGATTTTTCAATCCTGCCTGAGAAGCAAGCCGAACTGGAAGGTGCTGTTCATAGTGATGGAACTGCCCGCATCCAATCTCTTTTTAGTCGAAAGCAGAATCCCTATCTCTGGGATTTACTCGATCTGCTCGATGAAAAATATCAGGTCAGGGCATTGATCAACACTTCTTTTAATACCAAAGGCGAACCAATTGTACATACGACAGCAGATGTACTAAAATCGGGAAAAGAGATGAAAATTGATGGAGTTGTGATCGACGGGAAGGTGCAAAAGATAGTCGATTACTGAAAGATAATTCTAGATGGGATTGTTCTTCAATACCTCGCTAATCAACGATAATAATTTCATTCTCTGAATCGGTTTCGAAATATAGTCAGTACAGCCAGCAGCCAAAATCGTACTTCTTTCTTCGGGCATGGCATAAGCTGTTTGTGCAATAATCGGCATAGTCAATCCGTTTTTGCGAATTTCAGCAATCGTTTCATAACCATTTTTAACAGGCATATTGATATCAAGCAAAATCAAATCCGGAGTATCCTCCTTCAATAGCTCTAGCAATGACTGACCATCCAACGCTGTCTTAACAAACACGCCCTCAATAAGTAAAACCTCTTCTAGGTAAGTTAATGAGTTCAAATTGTCTTCCGCTATAAAAATTTTGCTTCCGCTAAGATTCCATTTACCGTTGTCTTGCTCTCCCTGTTCTGGCATCACCATTTCACCTTGACCCGAAAAAGGTAAGGTAAAATAAAAGCAACTACCCTCGTCCAGATTCGATTCAACCCAAATACCTCCACCAAGCAATTCAACTAATCCTTTGCAAATACTCAGCCCCAGCCCATTACCTTCTTTCATCGAGAAACTTTCGACCTGAATAAACCGTTCAAAGATGGCCTTCTTTTTCATATCAGAAATACCAATCCCGGTATCTTTTACATAGAACTCAATCATTTCGCCTCTCGATCCTGCTTTTATGGAATAGCCAAATTCAACAAATCCTTCTTTCGTAAACTTTATGGCATTATTAATCAAGTTATTCAGAATTTGTTTCAACCGCACTGGATCCGTTTTCAAATAAATATCATTTGACAATTCAATTTCCGGTTCCTTTAACTGAATCGTATTACTTTGGCGAAGCTTTTTGCTTTGTTTTTGGGTGATATAGACCTCATGCATAATCTTATTGATATTGCAAAGGCTGAGAAATAATGGTAGTTGTTTTGATTCCAATTTTGAAAAATCAAGAATATCGTCAATAATCTGAAGCAATTGAATTCCTGAATTCCTAATGATTTCGCTATAAACCCCGAATTGTGCTTTTCCTAAATCAGGGGATAGCAATTCGGAAAACCCAAGAATTGAATTAAGTGGTGTTCGGATTTCATGACTCATATTAGCCAAAAATGCGGTCTTTAACCGTTCGCTTTCCTGCGCTTTGTCGATTGCCTTTTCCAGTTCGATATTGATCTGTTTGAATTTTTCATTTTGAACTTCAGTTGCATGGGTGCTTCCTAAATCATCAATCATCATATTTAATCCCATGGCAAGCGAATCCAAGAGATCATATTTTTCCGACAACTCCAGTTGAACAGAAAGGTCGCCCTGCCCAACCTTCATAATCACCTCAATCATCTCCTCAATTCGAACTCTATCTCTCTTTTTCTTCATCATTCTATTCAGCGTAAATTCTTATTGATCTCTTGGGCACCGTTCAATTTACTCTTTCAACCATGCTATGGCTTCCTCTTTTGTTGAGAAAAAACGCATTTTGTTGCCACTGCTAGCTCGTATAACAAACGAGGCGATTACTTTTGCAACCGGATGAAGTCCGAAGGTGGCAACTTTTTCCGTATTATCATGCTCAGTCAAAATTTTCCACGTTTTTCTAGCTCCCGGAGTGTTTTTTCCTGACTTATTCAAGTCGATCAGAAAATTCACTTTCCCTTTAATTAAACCAGACATCTTCATGCAGATTTCAGCTTGTGCTTTAGCGAATTCGGTTGTCTGCTCGCCAACTGCAATTACATAGATAATGTTATCATGGATTATGGAAAATTTATTTGTTTTGACCCATATTTCTTTATCACTTATTTCTCTCACCTCAATTTCTTCATCAATATCTCCCATATTTTAAAGAATAAATAGTTTACCAGGCATACAATTAACTAATGCTAGTCTTCCGAAATATATTATTTTTTTGCGACTAATTATTTGTTTCCAAGGTTTTTATGTTTTAAAAAACATCAAAGTTATTCAATTAATTATTCGGATGTTTGTCATGTTGATTTATGTCAATTTCATTTAGTTTCTTTTCTCTGGTCGGCGTGGCATCTTTGCTTGTATTGATCAAAGCTTTTAGTAAGAGAATCATCAATCAAACACCCAACCGCATTAACCTATCACATTGTAACAATTTCAGGACAATCTGCGGGGCCTTATTATACCTTCAAAAAATCATCATTTCTGCTGTAACGTATGGAAAGATTGTTCGTCCTATTTAAAGAATCTCAACAGGAGTGGGATCGAAAAGACCACTCACATAGAAAAATCGGTTGTTCATCGAATTTATTACAGATATAAGCCTTGAATTTCGGAATTTTAATACCTCAAAGCAGAAAACAATTAAACAAATGATCAAACTAAACAACATTCACAAATCCTATGTCATGGGTAACAGCAAGCTACATGTGCTCAAAGGCATCAATCTGGATATTGAGCAGGGAGAGTTTGTTTCCATTATGGGATCATCCGGTTCCGGCAAGTCAACCTTGCTTAATATACTAGGCATGCTCGATAACCACGACGAAGGAAGCTATTACCTGAACAACCAACAGATTAAAGACATGAGCGAAAAGAAAGCCGCCCAACTTCGCAATGAATTGGTTGGTTTTGTTTTTCAGTCCTTCAATCTGATCTCCTTTAAGAATGCTATGGAAAATGTTGCTCTTCCACTTTATTACAAAGGAGTAAAACGCAAAAGGAGAAACATCATAGCCATGGAATACCTCGACAAGCTTGGATTAAGAGATTGGGCTGAGCATATGCCCAATGAAATGTCGGGGGGGCAGAAACAGCGTATTGCTATTGCCCGGGCGTTAATCTCGAAACCAAAATTAATTTTGGCCGATGAACCAACAGGTGCTTTGGACACCACAACATCGTACGAAGTAATGGAGATTCTGAAAGAGATCAATAACGACGGAATCACCGTTATTCTTGTAACCCACGAGCACGACATTGCTTCGATGACTAAAAAGATTATTCGACTCAAGGATGGACAAATCCATGAAATTATTCGAAATGGAGACCTGAGTAACTTTAGGGAAGCCTATACGAAAGAATTGGAAACCATTTAGCCCTGAAACCATGTTCGATATTGACAAATGGCAAGAAATCATTGCCACCATCAAAAAAAACAAATTGAGAACTTTCCTTACCGGTTTTGCCATTGCATGGGGCATTTTTATGCTCATGGTATTGCTGGGTGCGGGAAACGGACTAAGCAATGGTGTAGGCTCAAATTTTGAGGGTAATGCAACAAACGCGATGTGGATTTGGAGCCGCGAAACAAGCATGCCCTATCAGGGACTAAAAGCAGGCAGAAGGATTTATTTTGATATGAAAGATTACGATGAAATAAAAAAACTGGATGACATCGATAAAATTTCAGCAAGATATTTTAGCAATTCACGTACCTATTCATTCAAAAACGAATACGGACAATACACCACACAAGGCTGTCATCCTGATTATCAGGATATAGAAAAACTAAACATTGACGAAGGCCGTTTTATCAACGAGATCGATATTCAATATAAACGAAAAGTAGTCGTCATTGGTAAAGACATTAAAGAAGCACTCTTTAAAGGAATTGAGCCGGTTGGAGAATATTTGAACATTGGAGGTGTACTCTATAAAATTATTGGTGTATATGCCGAGTCTGATCCGCGGGAAGGAGCACAACAGGGACTCATCCCTATTACAACTGCTCAATTAATATTTAACATTGGTGATCGCATTCACAATCTGTCTGTTACCACCAAAGATCTTTCTAAGAAAGAGAGCCTTCAAGTTGAAAAGAAAATTCGCACACTGCTTGCGGCAAATCATAAGGTTGACGTAAACGATACCAGGGCAATTGGTATCTACAATTCGTTGGAAAATTACATCGAAACCATGAATATCTTTAAAGCCATAAATATCTTTATATGGCTAATAGGCATCGGGACACTCATCGCCGGCATTGTTGGGGTTAGCAACATTATGCTCATTGTCGTAAAAGAGCGGACCAAGGAAATTGGTATTCGAAAAGCCATCGGAGCCTCACCTTCGTCAATTATTGGTTTAATCTTACTCGAATCGGTATTTATCACACTATTGGCTGGATATATCGGCATGCTATTCGGGATTTCACTGATGGAGCTCATTAACTTTGTGATGGAGCAACAAAACTCCGCTGCATCAAGCGGCGATCAGGGGGAATTTACAATGTTTTTGAACCCCACTGTTGATCTTCGTATTGCAATTAGCTCGTTACTACTTTTGGTTGGCGCCGGTACCTTGGCCGGATATATTCCCGCGAAACGAGCAGCATCAATAAAACCGATTGAAGCACTCCATAACGAATAAACAAATACGATGATAGAAAGATTTAACGAAATATTATCCACTTTAAAGAAAAATAAACTACGCAGCTTTTTAACTGCATTTGGGGTTTTCTGGGGAATATTCATGCTTATTATTATGATAGGAGCCGGAAGAGGACTTGAAACCGGAATTACTGATGGTGTTGGTAAAATTGCCGTGAATTCATTTTTTATGTGGGCACAACGAACAAGTAAGCCTTATGAAGGGTTTAGGCGTGGCCGCAACTGGGATTTCAACAATGAAGATATTGAATATATTCGCAACCATATTCCTGAAGTTAAAACAGTTGCGCCTCGACTTTTTGGTTCGTGGTTGAGCGGAAATAATACGATCAGGGGAGACCGAAGCGGTTCATTCAACATTAAAGGAGATTACCCGGAGTGGGCAAACATCGATCCCGCGGAATTTCCGAAAGGGCGCTGGTTAAACGAAATTGATATCAAACAACGCCGAAAGGTTTGTGTTGTTGGCGAGAAAGTTGTTGACGAGATGTTTTCGAAAGACGAAGAACCGATTGGCGAATATTTAAAAATCGGAGGAGTTTTCTACCAGATAGTCGGAGTCATTCATCCGGTATCAAATATGAATATGAATGGCAAGACCGACGAAAGCATCTTTCTGCCATTTACAACGATGCAAATTGCCTACAACTACGGAAACGATGTTCACATGATGGGCATTACTGCCGCCGAAGGATTGAGTGCAAGTGTTGTTGAAGAAAAAGTGATCTCAGCGATTAAGAAACGACATAAAATTGCACCGGACGATGTGCAGGCAGTTGCCCATATAAATATTGAAAAGCAATTTAAGCAATTCGCTACCTTATTTGTCGGCATTAGTATTTTAACATGGATTGTAGGAATTGGTACGCTGCTGGCAGGAGTTATCGGGGTTAGCAATATTATGCTGGTGATTGTGAAAGAACGAACCCAGGAAATCGGAATTATGCGAGCCATTGGAGCTACTCCTCGTGTAATCATCGCCCAAATAATCTCAGAGAGTGTTTTTTTAACCACTATTGCCGGATATTTTGGACTCTTTTTCGGAATCTTCCTTTTAGAACTGGCCAACAAGGGACTTAAAAGCGCTGCTGAGAATGGAGCAGATATTTTCATTAAAAATCCCGGAGTAAACTTAACCGTTGCCGTCTCGTGCCTGTTAATCCTGATTATTTCAGGAGCTTTTGCAGGTTATATTCCTGCACGCAGAGCCATTCAAATAAAACCGATTGATGCACTAAGAACAGAAAATTAAAAAATAATAATACCACAGCCATGAAAAAATTCTTTAAAGTCTTACTAATTGTCGTCCTAATTACGTCCTTCTTCGGAACGATTTATTTTTTGTATTCAAAGTCGAAAAGCCAACCTGATGTCTATAAAACCGAAAACCCAAAAATAGAAAACATTACAAAAAAAACGGTTGCAACAGGCTCGGTTGTTCCCCGTAAAGAGATTGAAATAAAACCACAAGTATCCGGAATTATTGAAGAAATTTACCTTGAAGCAGGTTCGGAAGTAGAAATGGGGGACATTATCGCAAAAGTAAAAATCATTCCCGATATGGTAACCCTGAACAACGCTGAATCGAGAGTAAATCAGGCACAATTAAACTACGAAGACTCAAAAATTGACTACAACCGACAAAAAGAACTTTTTGACAAAAAAGTTATTCCTCATGGAGAGTACCAAAAAGCACAACTGTCGTTTAATGCGGCTCGCGAAGAGCTAAGTGCCGCACAAAACAACCTTGATCTGATTCGAAAAGGAGCAACAAAAAAGACAGCGCATGCATCCAACACGCTTATCCGCTCGACGATTGATGGAATGATTCTGGATGTCCCGGTGGAGGTTGGAAATTCTGTTATCCAATCAAATACCTTTAATGATGGAACCACAATCGCCGTTATTGCCGATATGAGCGACATGATTTTCGATGGTAAAGTAGACGAAACCGAAGTCGGTAAAATCCACGAGGGAATGGACATCGTTTTAACAATTGGAGCGATTGAAAATGAAAAGTTCGAAGCAAAACTCACCTACCTCTCGCCCAAAGGGGTGGAAGAGAACGGAGCCATTCAGTTTGAAATTAAAGCCAACGTAAATCTGAAGGAAGGACAATTTATACGTGCCGGATACAGCGCCAATGCCAATATTGTTTTAGAAAAAAAAGACAGCGTAATGGTCATACCTGAAGGTTTTCTGAATTTTGAAAACGATTCGTCCTTTGTAGAAATTAATACCGGAACAGAAGAAGAACCCAACTTTGAAAAACGATTTGTACACACCGGTCTTTCTGATGGAATTAATATTGAAATTACCGAAGGCCTCAGTCTGCAAGATAAAGTTAAAGGGGAGAAAATTGATCCGAAGAAATTAAAAGAAAAAGAAACAAACGCTGGCTAACCGACTGGATCAGAACAATATTTTTGCATTTAAATAACGCCACTAAGTCAGTACTATTTCAAACGAATGACTAAATTAGCCCATTGGGAAACAAAAAGAAATCAACCATGAAACATTTATTTCAGATTGTTGCACTGATCACTCTTATTTTTTCGGGAACTGCACAAGCCCAACAGAACTGGGATTTGCAGCAATGCATTGATTATGCGCTCGAAAATAACATTCAGATTCAGCAACAATCAATCAATACCGACTACTATCAGAATGAATTGCAACAAGCCAAAAACAACCGCTTGCCGTCGCTAAGTGGAAACTTGTCAAACAGCTTTAACTTTGGCCGCTCGCTGCAATACGACAACACCTACGCCGATTATAATTCGAACCAGACCGGAGCCAGCCTGAGCGCCAATGTTCCTCTTTGGAATGGCTTCAGGCTGCAAAACTCAGTTGATAAAGCAGACCTGGACTTAAGAGCCAGCCTGGCAGATTTGCAAAAAGCCAAGGATGACATCAAGTTATACATTGCAGCTGCATATCTTGAAATTCTGTTTGCCGAAGAATTGGTGCAGGTTGCCGAAGATCAATTGGAAATAACCAAACTACAGATTGACCGAACCCAAAAATTGGTTGATGCAGGAAGCCTGGCCAAAGGAAGTCTGTTGGAAATTGAAGCCCAACAAGCCAATGAAGAATTGAACCTGGTCAATCAGCAAAACAGCCTGCAACTAGCCTATCTTAATTTGTACCAGCTGTTGGAGATCGCTTCTCCCGATCAGTTCAAAATTGAAAAGCCGGTATTGTCCGTTGTTAAAGCAAACGGATCGTTGCTCAATTCGATGGACGTCTTTCGAAATGCAGTCAAAATCCGCCCCGAGGTAAAAAGTGCCGAATATCGCCTGGGAAGTTTACAAGAGCAAGTAGCTATTGCTAAGGGAAGCCTCTACCCCAGCCTGACTTTTGGGGCAGACTATTACAACGAATACAACAACAAATATTTCTATTCTCCAACAGAGGAAAACCCGAATCCGGGTGTGATTTCGTTTGGCGATCAGTTGAAAAACAACGATCGCTATGGTCTTGGCGTAAATTTGAGTATCCCGATATTCAATAAAGGCCAGGTTCGCACTCAAATTAAAAATGCAGAGTTGCAGGTACTGAATCAGGAATATGAACTGCAGAGCACCAAAAATACACTTCGTAAAGATATTGAACAAGCCTACACCAATGCCCTAGCCGCCTTAAAAAAATATATGGCCAGCAACAAAGCAGTGGAATCAACACAGGAAGCTTTTCGCTACACCGAAGAAAAGTTTAATGTTGGCATGGTCAATACCGTAGAATACAACCAATCGAAAAACAACCTGGCTAAAGCCAAAAGCGATCTGGCTCAAGCCAAATACGAATACATTTTCCGAACCAAAATACTTGATTTCTACAACGGTAATCCGCTGAATTTGTAAGATTCTACTGTTTTGAATTGAAAGATCCGGTCTGTCTCGTGCAGGCCGGATCTTTTTTTGACTTCTACGAGCGATTTCCGGCTTGCTCGTTCCTCCGTGACTACTATGGCAAGCCCACCCGCACTCAGAACTCACAAGCTGAGCCGTCAGCTTCATGCTTTCGCAATTGCTTTATCTTGTCTGACGTGTCGGAGATTCCGATCCGCGCTGTTACAGGAGACTGTCCGACGTATCAGATTACCCCACTCACAGTTGAAGCTGGCTACTCGAGGTACTGGGATTAATAAATTGTAAGAGTAGACAATGAGTAATAAAGTCAAAATAATTGTACCTGTTATAGTAGTATTTTTTGTAAGTGGAGCACTTGAACTCTATTTTTTTCTTCAAAGCTTGCGTGTGTTTTGGGTAAGTGAAGGAACTATTGAAAAAGAACTAACAACCGAAGTAATGATTACAAATTTTCACATTGATAACGAAGCTAAAAAATCCACATTCAATGAATTTACAAATGACTGGTCAGATTAATGAAACTGGCAGGTTATTATTTGGCTCGTCAATATGAAAGCGACAGCAAAATACGTTAGAACCGTTTCCGAAATAATAATAATTTTTAAACGATGAAAAAAATATTCTCTATAACTCTTGCCTTATTGGGTATCTTCAGCTGCTCAGCACAAAAAATAAACAACAAGCCAAATGTCATTCTGATATTTATTGATGATATGGGATGGGCCGATTTTTCCTGTTTTGGAAATACGGATGCACAAACACCAAACATCGACAAGCTTGCTTCGGAAGGAATCAGTTTTGAACAGTTTTATGTGAACTCACCAATATGCTCACCATCACGCGTAGCTATTTCAACAGGAACTTATCCACAACGCTGGAATATTACCTCTTACTTGTCCAATCGTGGGCATAACAAAGAACGTGGTATCGCGAACTGGTTAGATCCTTCAGCTCCCATGCTGGCAAGAAGCCTCAATGAAGCAGGATACGCAACCGGACATTTTGGTAAATGGCATATGGGAGGGCAACGTGATGTTAGTGATGCTCCGAAAATTACCGAATATGGTTTTGATGAATCACTGACTAATTTCGAAGGAATGGGAGCCAAACTACTCCCCCTTACGATAGACGAAACCGGGAAAGTTGGTCGGATTTGGGAAGGTGCTGAAGAGCTTGGAAAGCCTTTTACCTGGGTTCAAAGGTCTGAGATAACCACCGGTTTTATTAATGCAGCCGTACAATTTATTGAAAAAGCAGATAAGGAGCAAAAACCATTTTATGTAAACATCTGGCCCGACGATGTACACAGCCCGTATTGGCCGTCGTTTGAAGAATACGGACTTGCAAAAGAAGAAGGAAAAAGAGGACTATACCTTGCGGTTCTTGAAGAAATGGACGAACAGTTTGGTAAACTTTTCGATTATATTCAGTCAGACGATAATTTACGTGATAATACATTGATTCTGATTTGTTCTGACAATGGCCCCGAGATGGGAGCTGGGAGAGCAGGGAATTTGAAAGGCTACAAAACTCATTTGTATGAAGGAGGAATCCGTTCGTCCTTAGTGGTTTGGGGTGCCAGTTTTATTGACGATAGCGCAAAAGGGACACGAAACAAAGAATCGGTTTTTTCAGCCATTGATATCGCGCCGTCATTGCTTGAGTTTACAGGAACAAAAGCTCCAAAAAATTCTACTTATGATGGGGAAAATCTAATTAAAACGATACTTGGGAAATCTAATTCATCTCGTAAATTTCCAATTTTCTATAGCCGACCACCTGATAGAAAAAACTATTATGGTTTCAAAAACCTTCCTGATTTGGCAGTACGTGAAGGAGAATGGAAACTGCTATGCGATTACGATGGAAGCCGTCAGGAATTGTATAATATTATTAAGGATCCCGGAGAGGAGCATAACCTCGCTGATGTTTATACAGAAAGAGCAATGACAATGACTCAGAAAGTTGTATCATGGTACAAGTTAATGCCAGTACTGGAATAGGGTCGACAGAGAATAAAAGCTACGGTTGAACTACAATCCCGGGGCTCCAGTCCAGCACAATTTCATTGCGTGGTGAGTCCCAGAAAAACGCTTTCACACCACACGATGAAATTTTGCAGCAGGAGTTGCGGTTGGAATAACAGGAAAGCTAGATCACTTCCAGCTCTTTCCCTACTTTTATATAAGCTTCAACAGCCCGATCAATTTGCTCCGGCGTGTGAGCTGCCGACAACTGAACCCGGATACGGGCTTTCCCTTTAGGAACTACCGGGTAAACAAATCCAATCACGTAAATGCCTTCTTCCAGCAATCGGTCAGCAAATTTTACAGCCAGTGGTGCATCGTAAAGCATAACCGGAACAATAGCCGTTTCACCCTTCACTAAATCAAACCCGGCAGCTTCCATTTTAGTGCGGAAGTTATCGGCATTCGCCATGGTTTGGTTTTGCAATACCGAAGAGGTTGAAAGCATTTCCAACACTTTCAAGGTAGCTCCAACCGTTGCCGGAGCCAATGTATTGGAAAACAAATAGGGTCGGGATCGTTGACGAAGCATCTCTATAATTTCTTTTCGGCCAGAAGTACAGCCTCCATTTCCGCCGCCCAACGCTTTACCAAAAGTGGTCGTAATGATATCAATTTTACCCAGTAAACCGAAGTGTTCAGCAGTCCCTCGCCCGGTTGTTCCAATGTAACCTGTTGCATGCGAATCGTCGACCATCATCAGGGCATCGTATTGATCACACAGCTCAACAATCTCAGGCAGTTTTGCTAAATCGCCATCCATGGAAAATACGCCATCAGTCACCACAATACGGTATTTTTCCGACTGACTTTCAACCAGGCAACGCTCCAGTTCTGCCATATCCGAATGCCTGTACCGATAGCGCTGCGCTTTGCACAAGCGAACACCGTCAATAATAGACGCGTGGTTCAACTCATCCGAAATAATGGCTGAATCAGTTCCCAGCAAAGGCTCGAACACCCCACCATTGGCATCGAAAGCGGCACAATACAAAATGGTATCTTCCGTGCCCAAAAACTCCGATGTTTTTTGCTCCAGCTCTTTATGGATGGCTTGCGTTCCACAAATAAAACGAACCGACGAAAGTCCGAAGCCCCAATCATTCATCACCTCCTGAGCAGCGCTAACAACATCAGGATGGCTAGCCAGTCCCAGGTAATTGTTGGCACAAAAATTCAATACTTCGTTTTCGTTACCAACCTTAATCGCTGCACCTTGAGCCGAAGTAATAACTCGTTCGGTTTTATAAAGTCCCTGTGATTTTAATTCTTCAAGGGTCTGCTTTAGATCCTCTTTTATTCTTCCGTACATGATATTCAAGTATTTGTGTTGCTATACAAACTAACACAAATAGAATAGGAAAAAAAGTGATAAAAGGCAGCGTCTTCCAGCAAATTCAACCTATAAATTAAGTATCAACTGATCTTCCAGCAGTCTGAAGCTCATTCGGTGGTGCAAACTTGGCCCATGTTTTCCAATTGCTTCACGATGTACTTTTGTTGGATAACCTTTGTTTTTCGCCCACTGATAATGGGGAAAGTCCTGATGAATTTGGTTCATATAATCGTCACGATAAGTCTTGGCCAATATCGAAGCGGCAGCAATCGGTAAAAATTTACCATCGCCTTTAATGATGCAGTCGTGTGTTATTTCCGGATAAGCCGTAAACCGGTTACCATCAATAAGCAGATGTTCCGGCTTTATTTTCAGGTTGGCAACTGCCCGGTGCATGGCTAAAAATGAAGCGTTCAAGACATTGATTTCATCAACTTCCTGATTCGTTACCACTCCTACTCCAAAAGCTACGGCCTGTTCCTCAATAATTGGGCGCAGCTGATATCGTTTCTTTTCGCTAAGTTTTTTGGAATCGTTGAGCAATGCGCTCTCAAAAGTGGATGGCAAAATTACTGCCGCGGCATAAACAGGCCCCGCCAAACAACCTCTTCCGGCTTCATCGCATCCGGCTTCAATCTGCCCTCTTTTTAAAAATAATTGTAGTGCTTTTGTCTCCTCGATCATCATTTACTACATTCAGCTCATTACAAAATCAGGTGTTCAAACAAATTTGAATGCTTCCCCACAGTTGATCTGCTGTTTTGTCCCAAGTAAATTTTGTCTGTTGTTTGTGACCTTTTTCAATCAGTTCTGCCCGAAGGTCTGCATCGTTGGCCACCCGGATCATGGCATCTTTAATTTGGCTCACCTCAAACGGATCAGCATAATAAACTGCATTGCCTCCAACCTCGGGCAATGAGGTGGTGTTGGAGCAAATAACGGGAATTCCGGCACTCATCCCTTCAATAACCGGAATCCCAAAACCCTCAAAATACGGGACAAAAGTCATGGCCAAAGCAGCGCCCAGCACCTGATGCAACTCTTCAATAGGCAAGCGCCCGGTAAAAACCACATCATCTTTAAAACGCATTCCTTCGTAGGTTCTGGTAATATCACTGGTTTTAAACATTTCACCTCCGGTAATCACTAATTTAATATCCGAATCTACAGAGGTACGAAAAGCATCGAAAGCACGCAGCAATCCACAAATATTCTTTCGAGGATGTAGTGACCCGATGTATAAAAAATATGCTTCCCCATTGGTATATTTTTCGCGGGTAGTCGCTTTATCTTCCTCTGAAGTAACGGTATATATCTTGTTTACGCCATTGTACACCACGTCAATATCATCGGCAGGTATTTGGTAGGTTCGGCAAATATCTTCCTTGGAATAATACGAAACCGTGGCAATACGTTTCGCGCGCTTGGCAAACCGGGGGAAAAAATAATTGCAATACTTCGCCGTCAGCCAGGGTAAATCCTTTGGGCGGTGTGCAAAGTTAATATCATGAATAACAGCCAGCTGTTTCACCCGGGTATTTAACGACAAATAACCATCGGGAGATAGAAATAAGTCCGCTTTATATTTCCGAAGCACCTGCGGGATACGAATCTCAAACCACAAAAACCACAACAATGGATGTCGGGTTGGTGGTGAAATCACAATCGGTTTCACATTATCCGAAAAAACAAAATCCTCATCATACTTCCGGTCAAAAATAAAAAGAAACTGATGCTCAGGATGATTCTGAGTGATTCGGGAAATTGTTTCTTTGGTAAACCAACCAATTCCTTCAAGTTTTCCTTTTTGTAATAGGCGGGTATTTACAGCGATGATCATTCTATTTTCAGATTATTTAGGTTCAATGTGAGAATTACTCTGCCATCATTAAAAAATAGCCACAATTAAAGTTAAACTGTTTAATAAAAAGCAACTTCTAAACTCGTGAGCTTTTCAACTCAAATTTACGAAGTCTGCCTAAAAAATGCTTATTTTTAACCAAATTAATCAGAAAAAGAATAAGCCCGTTGAAACGCAAGTTTGTCACGAACCTTTTACTACTCCTTTTCCTAAACCTACTAATCAAACCTTTTTGGATTTTTGGTATTGACCGAACGGTTCAAAATGTGGTTGGTGCAGAAAGCTATGGGTTGTATTTTTCGTTGCTGAACTTCTCAATAGTTCTCAATATCTTACTTGACCTGGGAATCACCAATTTCAACAACAGAAACATAGCACAACACAGTCATCTGCTTCAAAAATACCTCAACAATATTGTTGGGCTTAAATTTTTGCTGGCTGTTGGTTACGCCTTTGTTTGTCTGATCGTTGCCATGGTCATTGGCTACAACGAAGTTCAACTGCATTTGCTACTCTTTTTGATTTTTAACCAATTTCTGATTTCCTTTACCTTTTACCTACGATCGAATATTAGCGGATTACACCTGTTCCGCACCGACAGCTTGCTTTCGGTGCTCGACCGAAGCCTGATGATCGTGTTTTGCAGCGTATTGCTTTTTACCGATTGTTTTGGCGGCTTTTTCTCCATCACCTGGTTTGTGTATGCTCAAACACTAGCCTACTTGTTCGCAGCTCTAATCACCTTTTTTACCGTTTTATACTATGCCCGGGGAATCCGTATCAAAGTCGATTTAAAATATATTCTACTCATTCTCAGACAAAGTTATCCGTTCGCCTTGCTAATTTTATTGATGTCTTTTTATAACCGGATTGATTCGGTGATGCTGGAACGCATGCTGCCTGATCCCCTCGGAAAACAACAGGCCGGTATTTACGCGCAAGCTTTTCGCTTATTGGACGCTTTTGCCATGTTTGGGGCATTGTTTGCCGGATTATTGCTCCCCATTTTTGCCCGCATGATCAAACAGCGTGATGATTTGGGGCAGCTCATTCAGATTGCGTTTTTACTGATTATTGTACCAGCAATTCTGGTTGGGGTCGCGGCGAATTTCTATGGCTTCGAAATCATGAATCTGCTGTATCACGAGCATGTTCAGGAGTCAGCACCAATCTTTGGAATTCTCATGATTGGGTTCATCTGTATTGCCACCACTTACATTTTTGGTACCCTTTTAACGGCCAACGGAAGTTTAAAGCAGCTCAACTGGATGGCTTTCTCGGGTATGATCATTAATGTAGTACTCAACCTGATTTTGATTCCACAAATACAGGCAACCGGATCAGCTTATGCCAGCTTGGTGACCCAACTGCTAACCGCTGTTGCACAGGTTGCTATTGCTGTTTCTATTTTTAAAATGAAAGTCAACTACTTGCTAATCCTGAAGATCACTGGATTTACCTTATTTGCAATTTTAGCAGCAAAACTTAGCTTGTTGATTGATAACTGGGCCATTGGTTTTGCCTCCATGATAATTGCCGGAATCAGTTATGCATTTGTCAGCCGATTAATTTCGCTAAAAGCCCTTTTCCAAATTTTGACAGAAAAGCAAGCATGAAACAAGCAGTATGTAAAAGCTCACTACCAGACAGGAGACTGAATATATGTGAGTTCCGGATGACACCTATAAAAAGTAACCAATTATAGTCAGATGAAACACCGTCTAACACCAAAAGATTTAATTGAAGGTGACGAGTTTGAGTTGCTGGCCGAAGTCGATCACTTGCATATCAAGCAATTTATTAACGAGCAGATTATTAGCGAGAAAAAGTTGATCCATCAATATTCGGTTTACCAAATAGCGATGATCGCTCTCTTTATTCTTCTTCTGGCAAAAGCTATTCTTCTGTATACGAGTGGTATTAGTCAGCCACTTGGGGCAATTGGAGCCTCTCTGGTGTTTTCATTTTCATTGCTCATTATTCTTCACGAATTGATTCATGCTGCCGCTTACCGGTTGGTTGGCACGGGCAAGGTTCAGTTCGGTGCTATTTGGCGGAAGTTTATTTTTTACGCAGCCGTCGATCAGGAAGTCATTGATTATTCTTCGTTTCGGATAGTTGCCCTAGCACCTTTCGTCGTTGTGAAAGCAATCAGTATCTTATTCGCCCTTATTTTTTGGAGCACTTCATGGGCATACTTCTTTGTTAGCCTGATGTGCATTCACTCCTTGTTCTGCGCGGGCGACATCGCCATGCTGGCTTTTTACAAACGACACCCCAATAATGAAATTTACAATTTTGACGACATCAGCCAAAAGAAAACATTCTTCTATTTCAAAAAAAAGAATTTAACTAAATAGAAGAGTTTAACCAAACCAATAATACTGAGCTAAAAGAGGAAGAGGACGATTTGTGTGAGATTAGGTTTACGGAACATGAAATAACAAAGCCTAATAACTCCGAATATTTATTTCACATGGCCGATATGAACAATCATAAAATAAGCTTTAATCCGATAAGGAATGAAGCTAAAGTCCACATGAAAACCACAAGGCGAAAAAAAAATCGAAATGATTGAACAAAAAAGCTTCCAACCAACTTTATAGTAACGTTGGTTTGGAAAAGCACAATTGACTAGTAAGGCATAAAAAAATTCAACATCCTATACAGTTAATCATGACACCGACATTCAACATATAATTAAAAACACCACTATGAAAAACAAGATTTCTATTTTCGCTTTTGTTCTTTTTGTCATGTTCTCTGCGAACAGTTATGCTCAGTACAACCCATATTCCGATGGTTCGTCATTGTTCACAGTTGGAGTAGGAGCTTCAAGCTGGGGAATTCCACTTTTTGTCAGATATGAAAAAGCTGTTGCCGATAATATTACCGCTGGCGGCTCTTTATCTTTTCAGTCAAAAGGGGAAACCTATGGGAGTAACAAATGGAAACACACCATTGTTGGGCTGAATGCCCGGGGAAGCTATCATTTTAACGAACTATTAGAAGCACCAGACGAATGGGACTTTTATGGAGGAATGTCGTTAGGCTATTATTTCTGGGATACAAAATATGATGGTGCAGGAGGTTCATATACCTACTCTGGCTCTGGAAGCGGAGGACTAGGTATTGGACTTCATCTGGGAGCACGTTATTTTATAAAGGACAATATGGGCATTAACCTTGAATTAGGCGGCGGTTCGGTATTAGCCGGTGGTACAGTTGGTGTAACATTTCTACTCTAATTGCAACTCAAATTAACCTTGATTGGTGTTGACAATAATCTAAAAAAAGATTACAACAACTGACACATACAGAATAACCTTGGTTTGATAGTTCATATTGAACTAAGGTTATTCTGTTTATACCGTAAAATCTTTCTTTTTTTTGATTTCTGATAGAAGGAAACAGCGGTAACATCAATTAGTTTGTTACTATTTGCTCTACTTCTCCGGGATAAACAGAACAAGAATTTATTCCAATAATTCAGATTTCCAACCATATTGTAATGGTATTTATAAAGCGATATTGTCTCCACTATTAGTCCCCACGATTTTGTTCCGAAAACTAGAACTCAGTCAACCAAAGACCATCGCTGCAATAACACACGGCTTATACGTCATTTCCTTTTAATCGACGTATAAGCGAGCCGAAAGTTGTGTCATCAAAATTAAAATTTTAATCTATCCCGAAGTTTTATGCACAAACCATACTCCCCTTAAATTCTATTTGATATCTTGTATATCTATTCAGAGTAAGAAAATAGTTTTATGGTCATCAACTTAAGGGTGATTTTATAATAACCGAAAATATCCAATTATGGCTGCTCCTAAGAAAGAATTTGGTACTGCTCCAGTATTTTTCACAGCAATTTCCACCATTTTAGGTGCTATCTTATTTCTCCGCTTTGGCTACGGAGTTGGCACATTGGGCTTTTGGGGTGTGGTTCTTATTGTTTTAATTGGTCACCTGGTAACCATTCCTACTGCGCTGGCCATATCCGAAATTGCCACGAACAAACGAGTCGAAGGAGGAGGTGAATACTTTATCATTTCCCGTTCGTTTGGGTTGAACATTGGAGCAACAGTAGGAATTGCCTTATACATGTCGCAAGCCATTAGCGTTGCATTTTATGTGATTGCATTTACCGAATCGTTCGAATTCCTATTTCACTACATACAAATAAATTACGACTTTGTTTTACCACGCCAGGCCATCAGTATTCCTGCCATGGCTGGCTTATCTGTACTTATTCTGAAAAAAGGAGCTTCCATGGGTGTGAAGACCCTCTACATTATTGTAGCCATTTTAGCTGTTGCACTGGTCATGTTTTTTGTTGGAACCACAGAATACGCAACTAATAAAAGTTTTTCCATCTTCTCAGCCGATATGCGGAATATGGGTAGTTTTTTTGCTGTTTTCGCCATCATCTTCCCAGCCTTCACCGGAATGACTGCTGGGGTCGGACTCTCCGGCGAGCTGAAGGATCCGTCTAAATCGATCCCTCTGGGAACGACCATCGCCACTGTTGCAGGGATGGTTATTTATCTTTTCATTGCGTGGAAACTAGCTTCCTCGGCCAGCGAAACCGACTTAATTCAGGAACAATTAATTATGGGTAAAGTCGCATTGGGCGGCAGCATCATTATTCCTATTGGATTGGCAGCATCTACCTTGTCATCGGCTATTGGCTCCGTAATGGTTGCTCCCCGAACCTTGCAGGCTCTTGCTGCCGACCGTTCTTTCCCGGGAGCCCGGATTAATGGTTTTTTAAGACTAAACGACAAGCAAAAAGGAGAACCCTATAATGCCACGCTCGTAACCATTATTATTGCCTTTATATTTGTTGCAGTTGGTGATGTGAATGCCGTTGCCGGAATCATTTCCATGTTTTTTATGGTCACCTATGGTTCACTCTGTCTGATATCATTTTTAAACCACTTTGGTGCGTCTCCCTCGTATCGGCCATCATTTAAATCGCGCTGGTATTTTTCATTAATTGGTTTTGTATCGGCGCTTTTCATCATGTTCAAGATCAATGCACTATATGCATTTTTTGCTCTTGCTGGCATGACTGGCATTTATCTAATTGTAAACCACATACATAAGGATCGAAAGGGATTGGAAATTATCTTTATCAACGCTATATTTCAGCTTAACCGTAACCTTCAGGTTTATTTGCAAAACGCTCGAAAACGAATATCATACAAAGAGTGGCGACCGAGTAGTGTTTGCATTTCGGATAAAACATTTGAGCGAAAGGAAGCTTTCCAACTGCTAAACTGGCTTTCGTATAAATATGGTTTCGGAACTTACATTCACCTGATTAATGGCTATTTCAGCAAAGCTTCAAATATGGAGGCGATGGAGACTTTGGGAAAATTAATTATACAATTTGGAAAAATAGAAAGTCAGGTTTATGTTGATACCGTTATTTCGCCATCATACACTTCAGCCATTGCTCAGGTTGTTCAACTACCGGGCATTGCCGGACTTGAAAACAACATGCTTATTTTTGACAATGACACCAATGACGAAGAAGGACTGCAGCAAATTATCGAGAATTACGCTTTGGTAAACGCCGGAAACTTTGATGTACTGATTTTACGAACCGGAGTAAAGAAAATTGATACCCATAAAGACATCCACCTTTGGCTGAAACGTAGCGACGAGTTTAATGCCAACCTGATGATTTTACTGAGTTTTATTATTAATTCTCATCCTGATTGGAAAAAAGGAACCATCAAAATATTTGATGTCAATAAGCCCGGAGAACTGGAAGAAACAAAGGCATATCTTCAAGATCTGATTGTTAAAGGTCGATTACCGATCACCCTGAAAAATATCGAATTTCTGGAAGAAAGCACGGAAGTCAGCATCCGCGAAATGATTAACCAACGGTCGGTTGATGCAGGACTAGTTATTCTGGGCTTTAGGGGAGACCACCTGAAACACGAAGGAGCTCCGCTATTTCAGGGATTCAATAATATTGATTCTATGCTTTTTGTAAATAGTCATGATGAAAAGGTGATTGAGTAATAAAAAGTCAATCTTCCTTCTTGCCAAACAATTCCCAGCGGATATAAGTGGCAAATAATCCGGCAATAAAGGCCAGTAGCGGAAGCATAATTTTATCAAGCATCCAGGAAGGATCATTTTGGATGGTATCCCACAAACGGGTCCACAGGGTATTTTGAATCACCTTGACTTGCATTTTAATGGTTTGTGGCGAAACAAAGTTGCTCCACGAGCTATTGACGTAGTTTTCAATTTTGATGGTTAACTGCTTTTCTCCGGGCGTTTGTGGTTCCACCTCCCAATCGAGATATTGAGTTTGTCCCTTTTCAAAATGGCAGAAATACACTGCCTCCTGACTAATGAGCTTAAAGTCTTCGGGATTGAACACCAGAGCTACCCGCAAGGAATCGCTTAGCTGAATATCGTGTATTTTAGAATCATTCGCGGCTTGACTTTCACTAATTCCCATGCTCTTCCCAAATTCCTGAATGGCTCTGCTTCCATCGATCTGTTGTTTCACCAACGCCATAACTTGTTCCACCCGATGCTCCTTCTTTACTCGACAAGCTAGCCAACATTACGACCACCTTAACCAAATTCAGACAGGCCGACTTTACGACATTGGCAAAGGGAGGTGCGATACCATCATGGTATCGCTTTGCGGCTTGGAGAAAGGGTTTGTAATGACCAAGATGGGTACGCAACTACCGGCGACTTACTCAGCAACTTGGTAATTGGCATGGGCAAAAAAAGAATTGACTATGTCCAGAAAATGGATAACTACTTTACCGATCTGGAAATAGAATACCAATTTTACCACCAACTGGATGGGCACAAACTAAAAATTAATGGACTTTTGCATCAATATAAAATTGTTTCGTCGTTTGCCGAGCTGGAAATTGACACCGAGCCGGGTACCCGAACGATTTATATCATTCTGACCATCGAGGGTGCCCCCGTGTTTAACACGGGCTTGCAGCGAATGAAAGAAACAGCTTCATCCACCGAAGTACTTGCTAATGTTGAGCGGGTAAAAAATGGGATCACCGACTTTTCTTCATGGGGTTAACACATCATTTTAACAACGACCTGGTTGGCCATGCAAAAAGCCTGAGTGGCATTGTCAATAAACTTTGTGACCAAAACGACCGTGTGAATGAAGGATTTTCAGACTTGGGATGCCAGGTTTAAAAAAAACTACTTGATAATACAGATGGCAAACCCGTATTGATTGACCTGAAACACATGAGCGTAAAAGCTCGGGAAGAATACTACCATTTTCTTGAGCAGGAGTTCCCGGACGAAATTATTCCTCTGCCTATAAGCCATGGGTCTGTTACCGGTTTTCGATCACGCCACCAGTTGGTGGAAGATGATCTGTTCAACTATGGCAAATTTCAATCTAATGACATCAATCTTTTTGACGATGAAATATTAAGGGTAGCTCAATCAGGGGGAGTATTTGGGATTCAGTTTGATGAACGACGGGTAAGCAAACATGAGTTGAAAAAGAGTGGCCCATTTCTAAATCGTCGAAAAATGCTGTTCCACAAATGGAAGCTACTCTGGAATCAAATTAAACATATTGCTTAGGTATTGAACCGATATGGTCAATTTGCCTGTGTCATTCAGTACATTGGTTCCGATTACGATGGAATGATTAACCCCTCAAATGGCTTTTGGACTGCTGAAGAAATGCCACTGTTTGACAGCTACCTCGAAAAGCATGCCTTTAACTTCCTCAACTCTGAGAAAGCCCAGTCGCTGGAAGAATTCAACAAAATAAAGGCTTCCGACATTGTTAATCGATTTACGAAAGAAAATACTTATGAATTTCTGAAAAGAAATTTTTAAATACCTAACTGATTCAATATTACCCATAAAAAGACCCCTTGTCATACAAATCAATTGTACGCAAGGGGTCCTAACTCTGGAAAGATATTTATGAAAAAAAACGCAGTGAAATCAGTCTATCAATTGGCCGTTAACTTCGAGCTGGTTAATAGCTAAACCATCAAATAAATCTTTGTTTAACTCACCGTTTTCTGCTGTAATTGTAACGTGATCAAAAGTGAAGTTTTTGAGCAAATCGTATTCCGTAACACTAATGTCTGCAAATATTTTGCAGGTCAAATCAATATTCCGAAATGTAATGTGATTGGCTTGCGACAATGGTTGCGTTTTATGTCCTTTCAAATCAAAAAATTGAGTCCAGGGCTTGGCATAAATCAGTCGTTGCGCTCTTCCAGTAACGTTTTCAACCAGAATATATTCGTATAGCTGCGGGGTGTCGGGGCGGTTTTTCAACCACAACACACGCGAAGGTCCATCAACAGTACAATCGCGAACTATAATATTTCGGTTGTGAATAGATTCACTACCACAAGTTACTGCAGAATGGCAAAAGCCAAACTCACAGTTCTGGATGATAATATTTTTATTGGGTCCGTTATCCGGATCTTCGTCAGCAGTTGGCCCTTTGCCGCCTTTTAAAGCAACGGCATCATCATTCACTTCCATGTAACAGCCATTTACAAGAACATCTGTGCACGCATCAATATCGATGGCATCGGTACTTGGTGCTTTAATTGGTTTTGCGGGCGAATAAATATGAAGATCGAGCGCCTTTACCCGATTGCATTTATACAAGTGAGTAGTCCAAAATCCTGAGTTGTGAAGTTTGACGTCTTGCAATTGCACATCGTTACTATGTTGAATGAATACCAAACGAGGTCGCGAGACTTCCAAGTTCGTACAGTCAGGGTTTTCAGCACGTCGTTGCCAAAAAGCCTTCCAATAGTTGAGGCCATTGCCATCGATTGTGCCTTTACCTGTAATTGTAAATCCATCAACGTTATAGGCATTCACCACTGCCGGAAAATAATCAATGCTCTGCCCCTCCATGCGCGAAGGCTTTTTAGGGAAATTTGAGATATCATCTGAGCCAAACAAAATAGCGCTTTCGCTTACATGTAAGTGTGTATTTGGTTTGAAAAAAATTGCCCCGGTTAAAAAACGACCTTCAGGAATTACAACCACACCTCCGCCACTTCTGGCAGCTTCGTCTATCGTTTTTTGGATGGCTTGGGTATTTATGGTTTCGCCATCGCCAATAGCTCCATAATCAGTTATAACAAATTGGGTTCCTAAAGCTTTTACATCGATCTTGGTTGTATCGCTAAACCAAGCAGGAATTTCAGTTCCATCAGGAAATTGTTCTGCAATTTTCTTTTCGTGAGTAGAACAAGACGCCAGCTGAAGTATAAGTGCCAGCATCATTAAATAGGTCATTGCTTTCATTTTATTAGTCAGTCTATATTTTACTTTTATCAACAACAAAAATGAGAATTCCCTGGCTAACAGACATGTAATTTTGTACACAACACCTCGGGCAAACTGTTTTTTCGTTAAAATGAGACTGCCCCTTGCTTGAAAAAGCAAACGACATGAATGAACGACTAATAAGAATCTGTCCAGAAAAAAGGCATAAAAAAAGCCCGCACATACAGTACAGGCCGGGTTGTTAGTCTGGTCCAGAGACTAACTCTAGCTATCAAAAATCTACTTGGCTACATTTCATTAATCATTTGATATATTTCGCCCCATCCAGGTAATCCTCCAATATTTCGATCGTCAATAAACATGTCGCAATGAATTTTTCGAGGCGTATTTCCATCAAACTTTTCTTCAGGGAAACTTTTGTTTATGGCATAAAACTCGATCCCCTTTGACTCACAAAAATGAACAGCTTCATCGAGTAGTTCATCAGTTCGGTAAGTCCATAATATCAATCGATGTCCTTCCTCCTGAAGTTTCTTAAGTGTCATTGTGGCAAAAGGAATCTCCTTGCCAATTTTGGGATATTTATGTTGTACAATTGTTCCATCAAAGTCAACTGCTATAATCATATTCTATTTTGCTATTTGGATGATGAGAAAGTTGGGGAGAACCCACTAACAGTGTTTTCAAAAGTCAACTTACTCTATGTAGTTATTTTCAAAAATCTAAAGGAAAAAGCAAGGTGATCCGAAGACCACCTTGCCTCAGAATAAAAGTAAAGAAATCATCCAGCGTGACTAGGACTGGAATTAAAGTAGTAATTACCACTTTTCTTTTTAAAACTGTAGTCTGCTCCATATGACCCAGCGTGGGCATGCTTGGAGAGGTTAATACCGTTCAAAATAATCCCCGCATTATTCATTGATTTTTTCTTATGAACATGATCAATAAATTTGATCTCACTTTTTTTACTGTAGTCTTGTCGGGTTACAAATAGGTTAATGTCGACTTTCTGTCCAATGATAATGCCATCGGAAACAAGTGAAATAGGAGGATTATCAAAAACGATATAGTCAAATCGTTCTTTTGCCCGTTCAATTAACTCGTCAAACTTACCATTCTCTAATAATTCAGAAGGGTTTGGCGGAATAGGACCAGCAGATATAAAATATAAATTGTCCACCCGGGTTTGTCGTAAAATGTCATCAAAAGAGCTAAAAGCTGTTAGGAATGTACTTAGCCCTTCTTTGTTCTTATATTTCAATCGAGCGTGTAAGCTTGGTTTTCGCATATCACAATCGATCAACAATACCTTTTTATTATTTATCGCAATCATTGAAGACAAGTTCGCAGCAGTAAAAGATTTTCCTTCGCCAGGAATCACTGAGTTTACACCGATCACTGTGTTTTTATTGTTGTCTTTTGATCGAATGAACTGCAAGTTCGTTCTTAATTCTCTATATGTTTCCGCAATTGCTGAACGAGGATTATCAACAGCTGTTAAAAATTCACTCCCTGCTGTTGCCGTTGATAAAACAATATTTCCAATAACCGGAATATCGCTATATCCCTCAATATCGTCAGCCGAACGGATACGATCGTAATAGTAGGATGCGACCACAATAATCATAAAAGGAATCATCAATCCCGCCAATATCCCGATTGCTACATTTTTAATCAAATAAGGCCCCATATATCTTGCCAGTTTAGGATCTGCCGAATCTAGTACCTTTGTATCTGCAACATTGGAGGCATGGGTTATAGCTGCTTCTGCTCTCTTTTTTAATAAGAATGTATATAGTTCATCGTTTAGATCTAACATACGCTTCATGTTAATCATTTCCTGCTCTGTTTTTGGATACTTGGCAAGCTGTCGATTAACTTTCTCAATCCTCCGATCAATACCTTGAATTTGAACGATCGCATTATTAATTAAATTCCGAAGGTTTTCTTGCAGGTTGCGTTTCACCATCTCTATCTCATTCTGAATGAGAATTAATTTCGGGTTTTTTTCTTGCGCGGTATAAGAAATAACCTCTCGATTTCGATACAAGTCGCTCAATCGAACAACTAAATTATTTAAAGACTCGTCAACAATTCCAACAACTGAGGGAGCGACAACTTCCTTCATTTTATCCTTATCATTCAGATATTCCTTGAGGTTGCGATAATAGTCCAAGTGGCTCTGTATGGTTGATTTCTCAGTATCAAGATCTACAAGTTGATTCATAATGATACCACCTTCCTGATTCAAGTTAACGATTTGATTCTTTGATCTGAAACTTGTAAAATTATTTCCTGCTACTTTTAAGGTATCGACGACATCCTTCAACTGAGAATCGATGAAATTAATCGTTGTTGTTGATTTATGATTCTTTTCTCTCAGTTCGTGATTAATGTATACTCGGCTTAGTTCATTTAAATAATCTGCTGCTTTTTGTGGAACACGATCAAGCATAGACAACCCGACTAAGTCTGCTTTCATCTCAGGATCAACTTCTCCGACACTCAACCTGCCCATATAATTTTCCAACTGACTATCGAAGTTGTTGAAGACGAAGAAAAACTCGTCTCCTCTTCCCGCAAACTCAGGATACAAGGTGAAATTAAAGTACGTATTTGAAAAAGGCTCACCGAAAGATGCTCTTTTAGTGAAATCTATCTCAACTTCACGACCTGCAATATTTTTGTTTGCGTTCACTGTAATTTGATAGGATGTGCTATCAATCATCTTTATATAAATAGGAATCCCCGTCAGGTTCACTGATTGCCTATCATACCTAACATCAAAAGGCTTCTGAGGATAAATTTCAGATTCTCTAAACATGAGTTCTTCAAACCACGAAATCGACCAATCTAGATTTTCTAAAACTTGCTTGTTAATTTGATATGACGTAATTATACCAATTTTGTTTTGGAGCTTAGTATTCCCCTGTCGTCCTCCCGCAAAAGGTAGATCAAGGGTCATCTCTGCCATATTATCAGATTCGATCAAAAATAAACTATTAAGCTGGTAAGTTGGAGATTTCGTTTGTGTCAAAAAGTAACCAGTCCCAGCTCCAATAATACAGGCAGCGACAAACCAATACCATTTACGAAAAATCTTATAAATAAACTTCTTAATTGCTAATTTATCCTGTTCCTCCAACAATGTCGAAGAAAATGTTTCTTTAGTCATCATTTCTATGTCTTTACTTTTATTCAACAATTGATATTTCTTGTTAACAACTTCGTCCTAGCCCCAGAAGTAATTAACAAATAGGATAATCGTAGTCAACGCTCCCGTAAAAATCGTGTAATATGAAGCATTCAACTTCACATTTTTCAACTGTTGAGGCCGTACTAATACGACATCGTTTGATTGTAGATAATATGCGTCAGAAGTTAATACTTCGCTATCGGTCAAGCTAATTTCATAGGGTATAATTTTATCTCCTTTTTGTCGGAGCACAATAACATCTTTAATTTTTGCAAAGTCACTTGCTCCTTTGGCCATTCCAATAGCTTCAAGTATCGTGAGTGTATTGTTATAATTGTAGTATACTCCAGGCGAATTTACTTCTCCTAATACGCTAACCTTAAAATTCAGCAACCTTACCTGGATGTCAGCGTCTTTCAAATATTCTTCTGCTCTTCGCCCAATCTCTTCTTTAGCTTCTTTCAAGGTTCGCTCAGCAACATAAACTGACCCAATAATTGGTAAAGTTATTTCTCCATGACTATCTACCTGATAACCATAAATGTGCTGACCAACCTGTGAAGTATATTGGTTTGTTTGCACTCCAGCACCTCCCTCACCCGAAGAGAACATGGCATTTACTTCTGGGTTAATCGTTTTGACACTGACATACAGGTTGTCGTTTGACTTAATCTTGTAATCCTCCTCAGGACTTTTTACTCCATCTAGTACAACTTTATCTTCCAAATCTCTAAAAAAATGCGTATTTCTTTTTGAAACACAAGAGGTCAGTCCAGTCAAGACTAACAAGAAGATAAGAGTGCTTTGTCTACTCTTAATTCTGTGATACATACTCTTATTCTTTACTTTTATACTTAATAACTTAGTCTATATATTGAATTTTAACATTATTACTTTCCTGTTCCTAAAAATACAACTTTTACAGTTTTAAAAACCAACACGAGATCTTTTGTTAAAGACCAGTTGTCGATGTATTGCATATCTAATTTCATCCATTCTTCGAATTTAATATCATTCCTACCTGAAACTTGCCAGATACAAGTAATACCCGGCTTCATACTTAGTCGTCGTACTTGCCAGCGTTTGTATTTCTCGACTTCGGCTGGTATTGGAGGCCTTGGCCCCACAATTGACATCTCTCCACGTAAGACATTGATAAACTGCGGAAGCTCATCCAACGAAGTTTTCCTTAAAAAATGGCCCACTCGAGTCACCCTTGGATCAGAAGTTATTTTAAAAACGGGGCCCTCCTGTTCATTTTGTCCCATCAATGACGCTTTTAATGCCTCTGCATTCACCACCATCGTCCTGAACTTATAACATCCGAATCGCCGTCCGTTTAAACCAACACGCTCCTGCTTAAAAAAAACCGGTCCTCCATCACCTAACTTAATTGCAATAGCAAGAACCAAATATATTGGACTAGAGAGAATGATTACAAACAAGCTAAAAAAGAAATCAAATACATTTTTCAGTTTTAAAGCTATATAATCATTGGGAGTGCTCATATAGCTAACAAAAGGCTTTTGATTAACTAATGAAACAATGGTCTTTGCACTCCTTTTACCTCTCAATTTTGATATCACACCAGTATAATGATGGAAGCTTACTCCAACTTCATTACATTCTGAAATAAACCGGGTAATTTCATCATGATTATAATCAGAGTTGCAATACATGACTTCGTCAATGGTTTCCCTATCCAAAATTGCTTTGAGGTTACTTCGCTTGGGTATAACATTATACCGATCTTGATACTTTTCCTTAACAAGCTTGCTGCTTGTCATTATAGCACGGATATTGTAACCCCAATCCTTTCGATGGATGGTTTCCTCGATATAATCAATTGCCTCTTCGTCAACAATCATCATAGCCTGGCGCATACCATATCCCCTACGACGTAAAAATCGCATTAGAGTAAGAAAGAAATACTTAAAGAAGGTTAAAGCAACCAAGTTCAAGATCCCAAAGTAGGAGATTACTAAAAGCTTCTCAACAGAAAGATTTGAAATAACGTTTACCGCGAACAAAACGCCCATACCGATTGATATCGCTTTGAAATTTGCTTTAAATTGATTTGCGTAGCTCGATTTCCGGGAAACATCGCCCAACCCAAATTGATCCAAAAGAAGAAACCATAAAAGAGCAATGACAACCAAGTTGTTTTTCAACTCACTAACATGATCTACTGTAATCAATTCAGAGGAAGAATCAAGCCACCAAATCAAGGTATAACACCCCATAGTAAGCAATACCTGTATGATGATACTTATTTTTTGAATCGCATATTCTCGTTCGTGTAACATATTCATTTTTTAAAGAAAATTAAGTTATCTCTTGTAAAAAGAGTATTACAACTTATGTAGTCAAAACTTGATGAAATCATCAATAAATTTGAATACTGGTGTGAGAGATTTGGTAATCATTAATCATTAGATTTCTATTTTACTTCGCATACCTTCAAATTAACTCACATTTTATATTTTCTGGGAACTTGAAGTTAGATGTAATTTATAATCCAAATATCTAATTAGTAAATGCTCAAAGCAATGGGTAATTTCACGTAAAAATACCTACGTGTTGAATCAAAGTCCATTAACGAGAACGAAGCTGCCGGAAAAATAGGAATGGAGAGGCACAGAAATAATCAATCTAACCAGAAGAGTGTAACTCGAATCGCCATCAGAGACAGACAGGTAAACTTGCCTGCAATCTAAGTTAAAGAGCTTATACCTATGAAGTAGAAGCTTGAAAAAATCATCAACAATCTGGTATTCTAACTAGATCTTGATCCGTACTATCGCCAGAAGTAAAAGAAAACCTATTTACGCCCAGAAGCCTTATGACTGAATGCTTTTATTCGCTGCTCCTCACCTTTACTACATATTAGCAATACGTTATTCGATTCGACAACTATATATTCGCTAAGCCCCTGAACAACGACCACTTTATCTTCAGGAACATGTATAATATTATTTGAGGTTTCATACAGGTACGCATTTTCTGATGATACAGTATCCCCGCTATAATTTCTTGCTGATTTTTCCCAAAGTGCAGACCAGGTTCCCAAGTCCGACCAGTCAAAATTGGCCTTCTGAACATAAAGGTTATTTGCCTTTTCTAACAGACTATAGTCGATTGAAATACTCTGAAAAGTTGGATACACTAGATCTATAAAGCTTTGCTCCTTATCTGTGAAATAAAGCTCCTCGCCGTTTTGAAATACGCGGGCCATCGCGGGCATATAGGTTTCAAAAGCTTTAGTAATTGTTTTTACCGACCATAGAAAAATACCAGCATTCCATAAAAAATCGCCTCTCTGCAAATACTCTTTAGCCGTTTCAATATTCGGTTTTTCTTTAAAAGCTTTAACCTTTCCGACCTCATCATCAGATTTCTCCATCTGGATATAACCAAAACCGGTTTCAGGTCGATGAGGTTGAATTCCGATTGTTAATATTGCATCCTTGTCTCTCACGAAACTCAAGCCTTTTTCTAACGCTTCTTGAAATAACTGTTTCTGTTCAATTAAATGATCAGACGGAGTGACAATGATGTTGGCATTCGAGTTAAGCTTATTAATTTTATAACTCGCATAAGCAATACAGGGTGCAGTATTTCGCATCACCGGTTCTGCTAATATATTCGAATCCGGTATTTCGGGGCATTGACTTTTTACAATATCAATGTACTGGTCTGATGTTACTACATAAATATTTCTTCTGGGACAAATCTCATCAAACCGCTCAACGGTATGTTGAAAAAGGGTTTTCCCGGTACCCAACATATCTAAAAATTGTTTAGGCTTCCGCTCGGTACTCACCGGCCAAAAACGGCTGCCAACCCCTCCTGCCATAATAATTACAAAAGTGTCGCTTTTCATTAATTTTCGTATTAAATTTAATATTATTGGATATCAGCAATCTAAATTTCCTTCATATTTGAATACTACTGACATAGTTTATAGATTCCACCCTCCATATCAACAAGGTGCTTCCATCCAAGCTGATGTAGTTTAGATGGACCGGTTCGTTTTCGCCTTTTACATCTGGTACTGAGGAATTAAATAACTACTCCCACATACTCAATGGTCTTTGAATTGGCCATGCCAAATCCCTGATGCTCAAATCCCTCCCCACCAATATTCACATGTCTATTTTATGAAAAATGCCAAATGTATCTTATGTTCAACCTATTAGACAAAAAACGCCAAAAGAAAAGACTACACCTACCTCTGTGGGTGTAGCTTACTCTTTCAGCTAATACTCAGCGTGGACTATATAATTTATTCGTAGAAATTCACAATTCAGCATCTCCCATTTTTCAGATGAGATTCATTATTAAAGAGGTTGACATCCGATTTGATCATAACATCAGCGATCAACGCTTTCATGCCGCATTTTAGATTCCTGTCTAAAACTTCTTCTTAAGACTTGGTTGGATTCTCCAATCAACTAGTCAACTTTAGTAGGATGGAAATACATGGAATCAATTTTACAATCTCAATATTTTCTTTTCCGATCCTCATTTTGACATCTTCAAGGTATTCCTCGCTAACCTGCTCACCAAGGCGTTCTCTTCAATGCGGGCCAGATGCCCAACTTCATCAGCTCTCTGGCTTCTGGAATCCAAGCTCAATCCCCACCTCTTCGCAAGCTATTTCAACGAAACTCCAAATCGCCACAATCTATTAATTATCAATGCTTAATCCTACAAAATTGGAATTAAGTCAATCATTGAAGTATATTTAGACTATACACACCTCAACTATTATTGATTCCATATTTTCCAAGGCGCCTTTCCCTGGTTCCATAATTCCTCCAGGAAATGTTTGTCTCTCAATGTATCCATCGGTTGCCAGAATCCTTTATGCCGAAATGCAGCCAGTTTATCCATCGAAGCAATCTGTTCCATTGGCTCTCGCTCCCATGACGTTTGGTCTCCTTCAATAAAATCAAATGCTTCCGGTTCTACGACAAAAAAACCACCATTAATCCATGCAGAATTATCACTACTTCCAGTGGGTTTTTCCCTAAAATTGTCAATTTTATTTGAATCTCCAGCAAGCTTAAATGCCCCAAACCTTCCAGGAGGATTTATGGCAGAAAGAGTCACATATGCATTTTGCTTCTTATGAAAGGCGATCAGTTCATCAATATTAATATCAGAAACACCGTCACCATAAGTTAATAAAAATGGTTCATTGCCAACATAGTCCCGCACTCGTTTGATTCGTCCACCGGTCAACGTATCTTGTCCTGTATCTACTAATGTAATTTTCCACGGTTCAGCGTGGTTTTTATGATATGTCATAGAATTACTTGCAACGTCAATCGTTACATCTGACCGATGCATTAGATAATTAGCAAAATACTCCTTAATGACGTAACCTTTGTATCCACAGAGGATGACAAAATCATTAAACCCATATTGAGAATAAATCTTCATGATGTGCCAAATAATTGGTCTTTCACCAATTTCGACCATTGGCTTAGGCTTCACTGTGGTTTCCTCAGAAAGTCTTGTTCCAAGACCTCCCGCTAGTATTAAAACTTTCATATTTGGATCTTGCATTTATTTATTTCACTCGAAATTAGTACCTGCCACACAAGGCGAACGAACTAGTCTTTATTTATCAACAACTACATTGGAGTCTAGAATTTCAACCTCCTTCATCGAAATCTCGGTGTGCAAACAGTATCCCAAGCTTTGAAAACGAAGAACGATTCTAGTCTTTCCACGAATTTCGACTATCTCTCCGAGCACATCTTTCAACAAACCATTTTTCACTCTAACTTGAGTTCCTTTAGTGATCTTTTCACGTGTCACATTTAATTTGTCGTTAAAATTGTCCACTATTTTCCTTAACCCCTCAATCTGATTTTCAGGGATTGTAGCAGCTTTGCCTCCAAACGTAACATAACTCACCGCGCCAATATTATTCAAAACACCAAAATATTCGCGGTTACTCACCTTAACAAAGAGATAGCCTCTAAGTAAAGGTTCTTCTACCACTTTTATGCGGTCGCTCCATTTACGTCTTTCAACCTTCAATGGCAAATAGCTTTCAACTCCGCTGTTAAACAAATCTTGATGTAGCTTTTTCTCATATCTCGAACGGGTATACAAAGCGTACCAATTATAGCTTGAGTTTATGTGCTCCATGTTTCATTGTTTTTTTTATATTCTTGCAATTAAATCAGCCAGAATCCTCATCTTCCCTTTACAGAATATCGTTTGAAACTGATACAGCTTCGCCCTTTGCATCACAGTCGGACTATAACTGACCCATAATGCAACTAGCATTCGACAACTTGATTAAATACGACTTTGCCACTCCACTCCCATAGGAGACAACAGACAACTTGCATGCAATCGATATTCCAAATATCACATTAGGAGCTGCACAAAGCAATGGGTAATTTCACGTAAAAACAGAATGAGGCGGTAGCAAATGAAGGTTCAAGATGATAATATCCATTGAGCCAACAAGCAATTAGGAACGTATAGCCAACGCTAATAAATTTGACGCAGCGACAAGTGAAACGATTGAAAAATATGTCCAATGATACACTTCGCAACTCTCATTTTTAACAATCGCATCTCTCACTTGAGGCTTTGTTTAGATGCGCGATAAATTATTTAGAATGCAATACTTAATCAATGTAGAAATCCCATCTATTAGGCATTTCAACTATGGCTATTTCTAAATAGCTCACATACTTAACCGAACATGACTACCTATTTTATTTTTTTCCACATCTTTGCTAGTCTAGATTTGTGCATTCGAGTGTGTGTAGTATAACTGCTGAACAATAACAACCATAAATCCGTTACTAGTTATAAAGTTTGGACGCTAAGTTAGTCTTGGTCGTGCTCTTATGTTTTTTTGACTATAATTAATTTTAAAGCATGTAAGCATTGAATAGCAGCCTTCTAGAGCTTATTTAGTTTCATTATAAATTACTAGTATTCTTTGAATTAACTATGAGAGTTCCAAAATAATTCTCATTATTGTAATGCCAAATTTGAGCGTGTTTTTATTATCGTGAAGAGGACTTTGTGTGTAAGAGAAATAATAACAACATAAATCAAATTGAACATTGAAAAATTATAATCAATTTTCTAGCGAAATAGTTTTAGGAATATCTAAGCCTAAAAGGTATAGTGTTGTGTCTTTGAGAAACTCATATAACCTGGATCTCAGATTTATCAACAAACAGAAAACTATTTTTAAACGGTCAGGTAATTCGATCGACCGTACTTATAACAAAATTCGTAATTTTCTAAAATTCTCAAATGAATTCCATTTGAAGATATTGGGAGTGTTCCTTATTTTTATGAAAGTATGCACAATAAGATCCTTCAGAATTCCTGAGTATCTTTATAGTGCTTTTCAATCCCCCATCCACAAAATATCAATAGCCACGGAGACCGGGATCAATTCCCTACATAACAAAACTATCGTTGACATTGCTGTCGGAGAATCCGATCGAGAATCAATTTATTTTTCAAGTGATAAATCTGGAAGCATGAGTTATAACACTCACCTAATACCAAATTTTGCCAAGTCATGTAATTAGAGTTTAAATAATAAATACGCAGAGAGATGGAAAAGTTGAGAGAGATTTTATTTATTATTATGTTGTTACCTGTAAGTCTTTGGGGGCAAACAACTTTCTACATTAGTAGTAGTACTGGAAACGATTCAAATGCAGGCACAAGCACAAGCCAAGCCTGGAGTTCATTAAACAAAGTAAACGCACAACAGTTTAGTCCCGGAGATCAGATTCTCTTCAAAAAAGGGGACTCATGGGAAGGCACTCTGAAACCTAACTCTTCAGGGACTGCAGGAAATCCTATTAAATATGGAGCTTATGGAGCCGGGGAGAAGCCCAAAATACTGGGTTCTGAAATTGTAACTGGATGGACTCTACATTCTGGCAGCATTTATAAAGCAACTGTATCCAATACAGTAACGCAAGTGTTTATTGATGATGAAAAACTTGAATTAGCAAAAATACCAAAAACTGGTTTTTTATATCCAACAACGATAACTGATCAAACTCATTTTACTTGCACATCTCTTGATGGAGGCGTTGACTATGGAGGTGCTGACATTGTAGTAAAAAGTTATCGTTATAAATACGGAACAGGGGTAGTGTCGTCAAGTACAGGTCAGAACTTGACGCTTACTGCTGGGACTAATTGGGTTATAAGTACAGGTAGAGGGTTCATTCTTAAAAATAGTTTAGCCTTATTAACCCAAGCAGGAGATTGGTATTATGATACTGTTAATAATGAGTTGTATGTATGGGCTCCTAATAGTGATTCTCCATCTCTACACACAGTCAGGGCGACAACTTATGATCATGCCTTGGATATTCAAAACAAGGACTATTTGACATTTGAAAACATTGTATTTGAGCATTCTGGAGATGCAACGGCTAATAGCGCAACAAGCGATCATATTACCATTAATAACTGTGAAATTAGATACAGTGATGATTATTTAGTCAGTGCTCCTACCGATGGGTCTACTGGTTTAACGTTTACGAACAATATAGTTGAAAATGGCAGTGATGGAGTTAAGATTGGATCAACATATTCAGACATTAGCAATAACAACGTCAAAAACATTGGTCTAATTAACGAAATGGGGGCAAACACTCCTTTTTTAATGTCTGGGATTATAATTGGTGGAAGTAATTCGACAATCACTAATAACAAGGTGGAGAACATTGGCTATAATGGCATTCACTTCTCTGGAACTAACCATATTATTGAAAAGAATTATATAGATTATGCTAATATGTATTTTGATGATGGAGGTGCAATTTATACTTATCAGGCAACTTATGGGCAGTCTGGATCTGCGGGGACTGTTGTTAGAGACAATATAATTACCAATTGTTGGGGAAATTCTACGGATGGTTTTATTTCAACTTACAAGCTTGCCTTTGGGGTCTATCTTGATAAAAACACTCACGACGTAACAGTTGAAAGAAATACTATAGCTCATTGTACTAGCATCTTTTCAATAGGGGAAGGAAATTTAAACAATGTAGTCAAAAACAATACTGCTATCGACTTTGACCTTGCTGTGTGGGCAGGAAGTGCAACTACTTCAAATGCTACAATGAACAAGAACATATTCTATGCAACATCAAGGCCAAGCAACTATATATGGTGGACCAATTCTTATCAACGAATGGTTAGAATATCTGGAATTACAAAGTTGGGAGCCGACTCAAACCATTATATCCATCATTATGATGCTGATAAAATTTTTGATAGTGATGGAAATGGAGTATTTGAGACCTTCTCAAACTGGCAGTCTATTAATAATGAAGCTAAAAATTCGACAATTGACACTTCTCCTTTGGCTACAGGAGAGAAAGAACAACTATTTTACAACGCCACCAATCAATCAAAAGTCATATCGTTAGGACAGTCGGTTTATAAAGATATTTTTAACAATCCGGTTACAGGAAGTATCACCCTTGAACCTTTTACATCAAAGATTCTGATTAAAACCACCAAATTAGGTAGTTCTTTATTAAATCAACCGCCTTTGATTGACAATCAATCCTTTGATGTTAGTACGGGTTTGAATGCAAACGATCTGATTGGCAATGTTGCAGCCACTGATCCTGACGTCGATCAATCAGTTGTTTACCAAATAACCAATGGAAATACTGATAATTTGTTTTCAATTGACCAATCCAGTGGTGCTATTTATGCGACATCAGCTATTTCATTGACAAGCGATAAATCGTATACTTTAACAATTCAGGTTACAGACAATGGAAATTCTCCATTGTCCGCAGAAGCAACGATAACAATCAACATAAAAAAAACAGCACTACTAGAAGATACAACGAGTCCAACAATTGAGACGTTCAGTATTCCTTCTACCTATAACTCTTTAACAATTCCTATCAACTCTTTCCTTGCTTCCGATAATGATACACTATTAAGCTATCTAGTTACCGAGTCAGCATCAGCTCCTTCTTTTGGAAACAGTAATTGGTCATCATCGATTCCGGATGAGTATACGTTTACAGAAGAGGGGGTTCATCGTGTTTTTGCCTGGGTTGCCGATGACTCCGGAAACATCTCTAATACTAAGAGTGCAGATATCATTATTTCCTTACCCGATCTGTCACCTACCTCATCAGAATATCTTTTTGAAGAGGTTTCGAGCGCAACCGTTATTGACACAAAAGGGTCAAACCACGGGATACTTATCGATGAAACAACCAGAGTTGACGGATACAACGGAGCTGGAATCGAAATGAATGGCAAAGGATACATTGCTCTTGGAGAATCCTTCAGCAATAACATCCAGGAAGAACTCACGTTAAGTGCTCGCCTAAAGCCAAGCCTTAATGCTTCAGGCTATCAAGGAATTATTATGCATGGCGGCCCAAATGTTGACAACTTTGCACTTTACATCCTACCGGATAGTAAATCAATTGGATTTAAAACTTCAGGGACAAGCAACTCTTGGGTTTCCATTGAAAATATTAATAAACTGTGGGATGGCAACTGGCATCATCTGGCAGTTACATACAACGGAACCGAAAAAAGAATTTACTTAGACAATCTTCTTCTGACTTCGGTAAATGCAACTGGAAGCATTGAGTCAGGAATAGGCTATAATCTTTATATTGGTGCAGGCCGTGATGAGATTCAACCTTCGTTATTGTATCAAGGATTGATTGATGAAGTTCGAATTAGCAATAAGGCTTTGAGTAGTTACGAAATTGTGGAACTGGTTAGCTACGTGAATCCGGAAGAAATCGATCTGAATGCAGCTCCTTCAATAGCCGATCAAACCTTTGAGCTAGCTGGAAATCTTGCCGCAAAAACACTTATCGGGCAAGTCATAGCCTCAGATACCAATGCTGAACAAAATCTGACTTACAGCGTCTCCGCCGGAAATGAGAACGCGCTATTCTCAATTGACTCGATCACCGGTGAGATTTTTACAGAAAAGTCTATTTTAACAGACATCAACCAAAGCCACATTTTAACCATTAAGGTAACCGATGATGGTCAAAACCCCCTTTCGAATGAGGCATTCATTACCATCAATCTAATTGGTGTCTTTATCAATCAAAATCCGATTATAACAGATCAGACATTTGAACTACAAACCAATGTTACTACTGGAGATTTAATTGGAATCGTTGAGGGATCGGATGCCGATGAAGGACAAACCATTCATTACTTGATCGAAAGTGGAAACAATGATGGTCTATTTTCTCTTGACTCATTGACTGGAGAGATTTATTTATCATCACACATCCCCGAAAATTACCCGGATGAAATTTCACTTGTTGTTAATATTGTTGATAGTTATTCCGAAAATCCGCTTTCTTCTCAAGCAACTATTACAATAGCAAACTTGGGAGCTTTCTATGAGAACCAACGTCCCGACATCGTAGCTCAAACATTTTCGGTTACAGCTCCACTTGCCGCGAACAGTCGGATTGGTCAAGTTGTAGCGAGTGACCAAGACTCAGGTCAAACACTAGACTTTTCGATTGTTACAGGAAATGAAAGTAACATATTCTCGATCAACTCCCAAACGGGTGAAATTTTCACAAACCAATCGTTTGCATCAAATAGTGAATATTATAATTCCATTACGATTCAAGCAACTGACAACCAGCCCAATAACCCGTTGGCCTCCAGTGCAACCATTACGATAAAAATATCTGCCAGCTGGGTCAATGAATCTCCGGTTGCTCAAGACTTAGTGATTGATATTTCAAATAATGTCGCAATTAATGATTATATCGGACAAGTAATAGCAACTGACCCAAATCAGGAACAAACGCTCAGTTATACAATCACTCAAGGAAACGATGATAACTTATTTTCAATAAATAAATCGACAGGTGAGATTCTCGCGCTGTCTTCAATATTCACAACTTCTGACATTCAGTACAATCTTGTTGTTGAAATAAAGGATAACGCAGAAATTCCACTTTCTGCAATGTCAAATGTTCGTATCAACATTACAGGAATGACTATCAATCACAGCCCCGTAGTTGAAGATCAAACTTTTGAAATTCAAAAAAATGATAAAATTGGACAGGTTATTGGCCAGATTATTGCAAGTGATCCGGATATAGAACAAACCTTAACCTATGTGATCACAGAGGGAAATGAGCTCGGATATTTCGAAATTAATTCACAGACAGGAGAGATCATTACGACTTCATCAATGTCGCTGGCTGGCGATCAGACCTTTAGTTTAACGGTAGAGGTTACAGATGATGCCTCAACACCACTGTCTGCCGATGCAGCTGTTACAATTATCGCAATTGTGAATGGAAAACTTGTTAAGGGAGAGGTTAATAATAATAATTCAAAAAGAATCATACTATATTATGATACGCAGCTAAAACCATCTAATTTAAAGAGTACTGCTCTTATATCCGACTTTAAACTTAGTGACAATAGGAACATTCAAGATGTAAAGATTAGCGGTAATATGATTTTTTTGGATGTTGATGCAGACTACTTGCCAGAAGAAGAAGTAACCTTGTGCTATACTCCGGGAGCAACTCCGATATATAGTGCTTCAGGTTATGAAATTGATTCTTTTGAGAATTTCGTGATCGCCAATAACCTTGAAGAATCGATAACCACTGGAATAGATATAAATGAAACCATTTTAGATGCTAAGGTTTATCCAAATCCTACAAAAGGAATACTAAACATTAAAGCATCCAATTTGATTTCTGATCAATGCCAACTCTCAATATACAGTATGATGGGAAGAACTGTGATCAAGAAGACGTTGTTATCTTCATTCGGAAGCCTTGAAGAAACTATTAATGTTTCACATTTAAGTAAAGGTACCTATCTCTTGGTCATCGAGTCAAATCAGGTAATTCACAAAGACAGAATAGTGGTCATATAATTAGTATACAAAACGATACTGACTCTAAAAACAGGCTGCTTATTCAGCAAAATAAGCAGCCTGTTTTTTTCTATTTGCCAAATAACAAAAAGCTTAAAACTGGAGACAAACGAACAATTTTGCTAAATCCAATGCAAAAATAGGCAATCGGAACCGCTACGATTGTTAAAATAAAGAATAGTAAAAGTGGATTGAGTGTCAGCTTACTTAGATTTCCTAGCCCTAAAAAGACTAGATGAAAATGGACGACATAAATGACTAATGATTCTCTTCCGATCAGCATTAGCTGCTGGCTAAAGATGGCATTCCACTTGATTTTTCTGAAGATATTCATTACTGAGATAAAAGCAGAAACAGATATTATAACTTTATAAATATCATCCCCATAGTCTCCTCCTGCTTTCCAATGGCATGCGAAAACTAAGAAACTTACTAGAAAAAGTAAGAAGACCCATCTTGACAGCATCAGATTCTCAATCATTTTATGTCTACTAACCATTACTCCTGTAAAAAAAGAAAAAGCAAAAAGACTTAAGGAGGTAAAATGAGACTTATCAATCAGGAATATTCCAGATATTATCATTAGAATAATACTAACGACTAGAATCAGATCCCTTACTATATTAGCACGCTTCATGACCCAACTTGACACAAGCAAGAAAGCTCCAAAGAAGATAAATATTTCAAAAAGCATTGGTAAGAACCACAATAATCGAGGGTGGATTATAGCATCACCAATTGCATCAATACTAACAACTTGACTCCACTCAGCTGTCAAGAAATATTTATTTATAACTAATCGCCAAAAAAAATAGGGAATCAGTAGAACCTTTGCCTTCTTGAGTAGAAATAACCCATATCCCTGAAGACTGGAAACCTTTGAAACTTTGCTGCCGATGTATCCGCTTATCATGAAAAACAAAGGCATATGGAACGAATAAATCACATTGAAAAGTGGATTGCTGTCACCACCACCAATTTGATTAAATTGAATTAGGTGTCCAACAATTACTAGCAATATCGCGAACCCTCTAATTTGGTCGACATACTCTAATCTTTCACGCATCATGCTTAATGCTATCTATCTAAATTTAACGTATCAGGAATTCTATCTTTCAATGAAAAGCAGACTCGTCATATTTTTAGTCCATATTCCCCATCGGTTTGTGTTCGTTCAGAAGAGGAGTAGATCCGTCAGCCATATTTTTAGTCCATATTCCCCATCGGTCTGATACAAATTGAGGAAATACTAAGCCTTAAACATCGCTTTTTGCCGTATGACATCGATAAAAAAAACAGGTGTCGATAACAGATATCTTCGCCACATTCTTTTAGGCTCCTTTAACAACCGTCCCAGCCATTCTAATTTTAAATTAATCAGCAGATTGGAAGGACGCTTAGATGTACCTGCATAAAAATCGAAAACAGCTCCAATTGAGCAGATAATATCAACATTCAACTGATCTTTATTGTCGCAGACCCATTTCTCTTGTTTGGGAGCAGTCATTCCCACAAATAAAACCTTCGGCCTAAAATCATTGACCTTATTCTGCATGATCAAATTTTCTTCAGAAGAGAATACGGGTTTATATGGAGGCGAAAAACTTCCAACTCTCACATCTGGAAATTCTTTAGCAATTCTCGATTTAATTCCGTGCAAGGTCGCTTCAGTTGATCCTAAAAAGAAACATCTCCCATTTTGCGACTCCAGGTAGTTGAGCAAAAACAGAAATAGATCATAGCCCGCTATTTTTTTAATCTTCTTCCCACATAACACCCTTGCTCCAATTACCATACTCACACCATCTGGCAGCAGAATGTCAGATTCGTGCAATGCATTGCTGAATAGCTGGTCTTTTTTAGCCACTGTGTACGAATGGCCATTTAAGGTGTTGATCACAGTCTTCCTATCTAGGGGTATCCTATTGAGTTCTCCATCAAAGACCGAATAGCCTAAAATATTTACTCCAGAGGGCTTCATAGTCATCAAATTTGGGGTTAATACTCAAGTTGAGTTGTCGGTGACGCGGTTTGAATCATTTCAATTAATCGCTTCTCAAATATATCCAAGGTGAAGTTTTCTTTGTACTTATTATACCCGGCTTCACCCATTTCAATCCTAAGTTTTGGATTCTTAATTAATATCTCAAGCTTATCAGCCAACTCTGTTGAATCTTCTTTGCGCACTAAAAAGCCGGTTTTGTTGTTCACGACAACATCGGGAATTCCGCCTTCATAAGTTGAAATTATTGGCAACCGATATTTCATCGCTTCCAAATTCACCAACCCAAAAGTTTCATAAAAATAAAATGTAGGGAATGCAAAGATATCAGCTTCAACAAAAGCCCTTTCCTTTTCTTCTTCATATTTCCTGCCTAAATAGGCAACATCTTGTTCTAAATCGAAATACCTAACTTTTTCTTGGAATTGCTCGCGAGAGATATCACCTTCTCCCCCAATAAAATCGCATGAAAATGAGATGCCTCTTTGCTTTAGCTTTGCACAAGCTTCCAGCAAAATAAAAACCCCCTTCGATTCAATCAAATTTGAGAAGAAAAGGATTTTTGGAGCTTTTTCACCCCTGTCTTTTCGCTTCAACTTACTCGTTCTGTCATCGAACGGTATGCCATTTGGACAAATATGTAAATTTGATTCAGGAACAAAATTTTGAACATCGGAATATAAATGCTTGGATAATAGTATAACTTCAGCTTTATTAAAGATGTATTTATAACAAATACGATACACCCACTTTTTTTGCCAAAAACTCACTCCCTTATTATGCAAATGGAACACCCGTTTTACCCTGAATATCTTTAACAGGAACACCAAAGCGACGTCGCGAAAAAAAGCAAAACCACTTACTGTAATTGCAAAATAACAAACGTCCGGTTTTTTAAGAAGTAATTCAAAAACCATCTTGAGCCAGATTGCCATGAATCCAATTGCCTTACTAAGGCTGGGTCTACCTGTTTCCGCTATCGTTTTTGATGATAACACATTAATATATCGACACGAAAAAACATCATTAATATGTTTGCTGTCAAAAATATACTTGCCGACCATCGAAGATCCATGCACCGGCGGTGGAAGATGTAAAAGAAACAATACATTCATTATAAGCGCTTTAATCTATTTTTTAACCGATTGTTAAATGAAAACTTATTCCGGAATTCTCGTAACAATTGCATTTGCAAGGTCAAATCCTCTGAAAATTCAAAATTCTGTTTACCTCCACTATCTAAATTTGTAATAAAACGTTCAGAATGTGTAGTATGTGTCGCATTGGATCCAAAACCAACACTTTCTATTTTTGATATGGCTGGAAACAAGGTTAATAAATTATTTATATGCTGAAAGTAGCACCAGCGAATTGCCCAGGAGTCAATCTTTCCATTCATCTGCTTCCAAAGCATGTAGGGCATATCCGACCCTCCGCGCATAAATTTGAAATGCCTGATCGGATTGTATATAAAATGACGATAGTTGTTCGCTTGCCAATCAACCTTCACCCATCTATCTTTCCAGGTAGCCCATCCCCACGAAGAGGCTCGGTATCCAAAGTAATAATCTCTATTGTAGTTGCTCAACGAAGGTAAATCCATCGTATAGCCTGATATGGAAAAGATTTGATCTTTATTAGAATAGAAATCCAACGCTTGATTCATGAAATTAAGAAAATTGGGTGACGACACTAAATCGTCTTCAACAACAATAACTTTTCCGAATTTCTGAATTATTTTAGTTACTCCATCAATAATTGAATTGGCTAGTCCCTTATTTTCAGATGACTCAAATATTGTTATTGATTTAAACCCTTGAATTGTTTTCAGGTACTTTCGAACCTCAACAACCTTATCGTCCGGACTGCCATCTTTCGCACCATCTGAAAAAACAAACAAATCACTTTCAGGGGCTAAGTAATTCTTAGTCAACGCATCTACCGTCAGTTTGATTTCGGCCAAACGATTGTATGAGAATAAACAAATTGGAGCAATCATATTAAAATAAATTTCGTGTACACTTCGCTAGCTATTTCAAAAGCTTTTACGATCAAACAATAATTAATTATTGAGATTTTATTTAAGTCAATAAGGAAATAAAGATTAGTTTATGTCTTTATCGGGTAATAACGAAGCGTTGTTATAGATAGTTTTAGATCGAATGTTATAGATATATCAATTATTAATATCTGCGATATTGCATTCGATAAAATGGGTTTCCCTAAAAGAGCAGGCAAAACGGTTTATATTGTATCCTTCCCAGTATAGTGAAGCAAATCATTTTTACACCCTAATGCTTCAATCACTTCGTTCATGAAAGCTTTATCATATTTCCACCAAGCGTGGATCGCCATTGGATAGGAATTATTACAGAGTTCATATAAGTAACGAGGATTGGTATCAAAAGCGAAATATTTTGATTTCTCAGGTTCACAGACTTTATACCAGGAAAATTTTTGTGGAACAATTATAGACCAATAAACATCTTCATTAATAACCGGCCGAAGCGACTTTAACCTATAATTAAAAAGGAGCCCGTCACGCAGCACTCTAAACAACTTCCAAGGCAATGTTCTCTCCATACTCCAGAGTGTACGAATATTCGAGTAGGTCGCATTCAAATCTGATAAAACGTTATAGCAGGATATAGGTTTGCGAAGAGAAAAACCACCATTGTTTCCATCGTCTCTCATCGTCGTAGATGGCTTCGTATATCCTTCAAATAAAGGAGCTCCAACATTATCATACCCCTGATTGCACCAATAATCCAAGTCATCTTTTACCATAAAGACATCTAGTTGACTTATTGCCATATAATCATACTCCAAAAAATGCTTATAAAAGCTCTTGCTCATAAATAACCGGCTGTAATACCGAACACCTCGCTGAAATACCCGGTCAAAAAACAACCGGGAAATATTGTTATGGTTCTCGCAAAGACTGTCAATATATTCCTCAAGAAATGGGGGACCAATAAGAATAATTTTTCGATCAGAAAAAACCTTTAATATCCGTTGAAATGAAAAGTTCTCCAAATCCGTCATAATATGATGAACCGGTACAACAACACAGACTTTTATTCCACTAGGTTTCATTTAACTTTATTGATAATTTTTCGAATTCTGTTTTTTATAAACGTCAATAGGCGATCGATGAAATCATGTGTAAAATGGTATAATTCAAAATTTCGGTTTGGCAAGATGTATGTTGGCTCATTTTCTATCGAGAATACTTCCGAAGCTCTCAAATTTAAAGCCTTTGTCGCTCCGGCGAAATGTGTTCCATCACATCCAATGTTCTTAATCAAATTTTTAGCGGGAATAATCGTTAATCCCCTATTTAAGTGCATACAAAATGCAAATTGGAAATCCCAAACATGAGTCGCCAAATTCTTTTCCTTATACAGTCTCGAATAGAAATAATTCCAAAAATACCCTTCAACTCGAGATAGATAGACATTCTTATATCCTCCTGACCGATAAAAATCAGGCCAATGATTTTCGAGATGTATATCGAAGTGCTTCCAGCATCGTTTCCATGTAGCCCATCCCCATGTAAGAGAATAATTACTAAAGAGATAATCAACCGTATTGAACTGATTACTTTTGGTATAGTGAGAACGTCCACTAACAATCCATACTTGCTCGTTCTGTTCGTATTGAATAAGCATCTTTTCGCAATAATTAAAAAAGGGTAATGAAGGAACACAATCATCTTCAAGAATAATTCCCATTTCCACGTGTTCAAAAAACCATGTTATTGCTTCAGAAGGTCCTCGTCCACATCCTACGTTTTCGGTTCTGAAGAATGTTTTTAGATCACAATCCCAATCAATTTCAGCTACAATACTTCTCGCACCCTCGCAAAGATCCTCGTCATCCGGCTTATCAATCCTTGGGCCGTCGGCCGCAATAAAAAGAAATTTTGGTTTTATAGCCTTGATTTTCTCAAATACAAGCTTCGTTGTATCTGGTCGATTAAATAGAATTAATAAAACAGGTATGTTATATGGGGCATTCATCTCACACTCGGTTCTTTATCTCGGTTTCAAAAACTTAAATTACTTCTTTTATAATAAAAAGCTCAATATATTTTTTCGAAATACGCTATATCACTCTCCAACTTGACAATATTACAAATAAATATGACAAATACGACGTTACTAGTGCAATTTAGAATGAAAACAAAAAGTCTTTATTAAAAAAAGAAATATCAGTCGAAAACCCGTTACACGAAACAATTCACATTGATAAAAACCAACTTTTCGTTCTCAATCCGGGAAGGATAACATTGATTTTTCTGGAATTTCAGAGAAAGGATTAGTAGAAATTACGGACGACATCTGCAATTTTAATATCCCAGGTTTGTTTTCTTGAGAATTCAAAAGCTGCTTTACTCATCGATTGATAACGACTTGAATCACTTGCAAGGACAACAATCGCATCTGCCAATTGCCGGATAACATCTTCAGGCTTTCCCAATGGAATTCTTATTCCTGTTTCATCAGTAACAATCTGTCCCTGCCCATGTAAATCAAGAGTTACAATGGGTAAGTTAAAAGCCATTGCTTCCATTAGCTGAGCTGGACAAGAATCTCTTAGAGACGTAAAAAAGAATAAGTCATGTGATTCATAATAGCTTCGGACGTCAGATAAAGGAATCATTCCGGTAAAACTTACATTATCGTCCAATCCCAACTCTCTTGCTTTCTGTCTTACATCTTCTTTCATCTCTCCATCACCTACAACTGTTAATGTTATGCCCTTATAAGACTTTAGGATACTCATCACTTCCATAACAAGTAACAAACCTTTTCTAGGCATAAACCGTCCAACCCAAAGTAGCTTTAGATTATCTATTGACGGTGATCTTTTTATAAACTTGTCTGGAAAGAAGCTATTAGGAAGTGCTGCATCAAGTGTAAAGTAAACTTTTTTAGCTCCTCCTTTTTTTACAAATTGTTCAGTATCCTTATTGGAGACTAGAACAGCAAAAGCGTTCTTTAACATGTTACGACATGCCGGATTGTATTTAAATAAAAATTGACTGATCCTTTCGCGTTTCTCTTCTATCTCCCAATGAGAAAGAAAATATTTTTTAAATGTTTTCGGAGCCTTTTGACCTCCTCCGGACGGGCCAAATATAAACGGCACACCTAACTTATAAAGAAATGAACCTTGCTGGATACTCCCCCACGAAATATGATGTACCCGATGAAATTGGTATTTGTTATTTAATTTTTTCCCTAAAAGATAAGCCTTCCACTGCCAAAGTAAATAATACAGATACATCGTTGGCTTAGAGAATGAATACAAGCGTTCCAATCCAAATGGAAAAGAAATATAGTGGAAGGATAAATTATCAATCTTTGGATGTCTTTCTATATCCTCTTTACTTTCTTCTCGAGTCAACACATGAACATTAAATCCTTCTCGAACAAGTCCCATTGACCAGTTCCATCCGTTTGCAGATTCGGAACCTTTGTAGGGATTACAAGAAAACGCAGAGAGCAAAACCTTTTTCATAGAAACTAAAATTAACGGTGAATGAAAATACAAGAACCCAGATGGTTAACTATTTCGCTTTTCATCATACAATTTCTTCTTTATCCTCTTCAAAACAGCCTTCGTGATTATTAACACCGAACTGAAAAAACCGTCGATCTTTACTGAAAGAGCAAAGGGGGAAGTCACTGTTTTTGACAATTCCTTTAAATTTGGTGCTGATAAAGAAAGGATATATTTCAGGTTGTGCCTTAGAAAAGGGAATCCGTGATTACTTGTACTAAACTGAATTCGATTAACAAGCTCTTTATTCCTCAAGTTTTCATATTGAGCAATATCAATTGAAGATTTACAAGATTGAAAATAGAAATATTCTGTTTTTTTGTTTAAATAGTTGTCCACCCGATAAAAACTAGATCGAGAGTGATCCTTATACTTAAATAGCAACGGATCAACTAAGCTTGTGCTTTTTGAAATAATATACGCTAAATCAAACTGTGGATTAAAAGCATATACCCGCTCTACTTGCAACAAACTTCCATAAATTAAAGCTGCGTACCCCCCAGCAGAACTTCCTATGGCATAAACGCGATATCCCTGAGTCTCATTCGCGATTAGCTCTCTCAATTTTTCTGGAGAATTTATCGTGGCATTTATTCCTTCAATATACCATTGCTTTTGAAGATCCCTGAAAAAAATATGCTTATAAACCTTTGGAATCATAGACCTTTTCCACTCAAACTTATCACGACCTACGATAGAAAAATTAAATGCTTTTTCGGTATTTGGGTAGTACAACTCGTTACTGCTAAAATATATCGCACACAATTTCTTGTCAACACCTATCGATTCATCGTACAATATCTTGTAATTCTGATCATTCTGATAATATTGTTTGACCAAGGGAGAATCTATTTGAAAAATCAGTTCTTTTTTAGCTTCCATAATCGTGGAAATAAAAGTCGTAAATGAATGGTTAAAAAATGTTTAATTGCTAAACCCAGACTGTAATTTTTTCTTTCGTAATAGAAAAAATAATAAGGATGGCTATTTCCCAAAGGAGAATAAAGTGCTTTAATTCTTTTCTTTAGCGGGACTTCCGACAAACACCAAATTGGCAAACTATCATGTTCATCGCAAATTCCCAAAAATCCTGGAGTAATATAGTTTTTAAAGCCTCTTTTTATCGCTCTGTTTGCGTAATCGAAATCTCCGATAGCATGTGGAAATTTAGGATCAAGATTTCCAATTCTCTTGTAAACAGAATCAGGAACTAACAATAAGTTACCGTTGAACCTCGTGCATTGTTGAATGACATCACTCGGTTCAAGTAAATTATGGTTTTCATCTATGCCTCCGTAAGTAAGTGTTTTGTTATTGCTAGAGCACATTGATCCACAAATGATAGAATCTGGTTTTTCTTTTGAGCTCTGAAGGATTACCTCCAGTGCTTGCTTATATAAGATAACATCATCATTAAGCCACATGTAACAATCAAAGTTGGAATTCGCTGCTGCTGTTTCCCAGGCTAAATGCATCCCTCTATTCCAAAAAAGACTCCCCGTTCCTTGAATAATATTGATCGATGGGAAAGTGTCTCTCACGGCTTCTGATGTTCCATCAGTAGATCCATCATCCACCAGAAAAACCTCCAGCTTAATCCGATCTGGCAAAGAAGCACGAAACAAGGATTTTAAGCAGGCTATCGTTTTTTCTCTTCGGTTATAACAAGTAAGGAGGACTGCAATTTTTCGTATTCTCTCCATAGATTCTATATTAATGGATTATTTTAAATGGCTAAGTACATATTTCTGATACACACGAAAGTATTTTTTATCAAATATCGCTCTAGCCCATATTTTTACGTCTTCATTTGATAAGCTTCGAAATGAATTTGATATACACAGTCCTACGGCCATCCACAACGTCAAATAATGCATATTAAATATATTAAATTCCTCAACCCAAGCATATGTCCACCGAAATGCAACGTAAATACCAAGCATCTTAGCAAAAATATTATTTGATCTGTTGATCGCGATATAAGTAGCCCGCCAAAATAACAGAAAATAAATAATAACTCCGACAATCCCAGTCCAAGTGAAGATATTCAAAATCGAAACTTCATTGGTAAATCTCTCCTTCCTTCCTGTAATATTCTCCATATAATCAGCAAATAACTTAGTGTCATTACCTCTAGCTGGACTTCTTCCAAAAATCCAAGTGTTATGTTTCTTTGCTGACGCCAATACCTCAATATACAACCCAGTTCTTGTATCTGCAGTTAAATCTTCTTTTCTAAGCTTCCCATCGCCCTCCACCTTTTCTTGAACAAAATCGCCTTCAACGTATGAGCTAATCTCAAAAGGGTTAAATATTCCAGCTATGGCTAGTGAAAACAACACGATTGGCAATACCATCAAAAGTAAACGAGCCACTTCCAAAATTGCTCGAAGATTAATTGCCCTCAGATAATAGATAACCAATAATAATAACGGAACTATGAACTTAATCGTGTTACTTCTTGATCCAACATTTGAAGCAACAACAAAAACAAGGAAAAGCAATACTATTGCTCTATGCCTATTATTTAGAACGGGAATGAAAAAAATTAAAAAACTCATTGGCGCTAGATACTCACCATAGCTATCGTAATATATAAATGGCAGATATAAAAAAAAGATAGGTACAACAACCCAGAGAAATTTGTTTAACAATTTTTGCACGAGAGATATGTTTGTCGCGACATATACAAAAATGGGCAACAGCAACGACATCATATTGTTTACCAGAGACTTCCAATCCCAGTACATTTCAGCCATTGTTATTCCATAGAAGAGGCTACAACAATTGTATAGCAAGTATATATGAACAAAAAGCATTAACCTATTCTGTGACTCGTCGTAAAAAAGTCTTTTTGCTATCCAAAAACTAATCAGGATGAATACTTGTATCACCCACCAGATAATAGTATTCCCAACTGGGAGTGAAGTATAGGGTTGAACCGAAGAAATTGCTATTGGAAGCAATATATACGGTAAGAACTTTAAGAAAATAGTTCGCATTTAATATTATCTTTTTTATTCTATAGTAGCCTTGCTACTATAGAAATTTCGAATACTGCACCCTTACACACAAACAAAACATTCCAAAGGTTGACTTTATAAACTAGTCTAATTTGTGATTTGACATTTTTGAGATAATTTCCTCAATATCCAAATCCCACCATCTAGAGCCTAACAACCCTGAAATTACTTCTTCTGAGAATCTATATTTAATAATTTTTGCGGGAACTCCACCAACAATCGCATATGGAGGTATATCTTTAGTCACTACAGAGCCCGCAGCAATAACTGCACCTGTCCCAATTACCACTCCATCTAAAACAATTGCCCGAGTACCAATCCATACATCATTCCCTATTTCTATTGCACTGTATTCTTCAATATTCACTTCCTCTTCTATCAACTCAAATTTCAATGGATTATCCCTTCTATAAAAAATGGGCGAAGTAGAGAACATGTCAAGAGGATGACTTCCAAGGCCTATCATACAATCTGATGCAATAGAACAAAACTTGCCGATAGATGCATTTTGGATAAGACAATTCCGACCGATGTATGTAAATGACGATATCTTAGAATAATTAATAGTAGAATTTTCGAAGATATGCACATGCTGACTTATTTTGCTACGTTCATTTATACAGCATCCAGATTCAATACTAGCATTCTTATAGTCAAGTTTATTCTTAACATCCCTTGACCCTTCCTTTAGAGCTTCAACAAGTTTATAGAAAAATCCAACCGGGGCTAAAATCAATCGACTTATCATTTTCATACAAATTTAACAATTACCAATAACAGGCACCCTCTACTTTATTTGCACCTTGGGGTCTTTCCGTCTCACCAGGACGGACCCAATGCTCATTAAAAAGATTAGAATAGGGCCACACGACAAACTCTTCCCACCTTTTCCCGATAATTCCAAATAATAATTGGGTGGCTCCTGCCAAATGAATCGCTTTTTTCCCTTTTCTTTTTACATGTGCAGCAAGCGAGAATCCATATGCTCCTGCACCTACAATACAAATATCATAATCAATTGAATCAATTTGTTGCTTCATAAAATCCAGTGCTTCAAACCAATCAGAGAACTGGGTTTTACTACCAGCGATGCTTTGTACTGCCTTTAACGTTTTAAGCTCAAACTCTGGCAATAACTCATTTTCAAATAACAATTCTCTTTTTTGATACTGTCTTTCAATGGTTTCGACAAAAGGATGAACAATCAAAACCTTCTTCCCTTTCAATGCTTTGGTCCATGGGTTAGAAGCAAAAAATGGCTCCAAATCTTCTAAAACAACTTTTTTAACGGAACGAAGTTCCATATTAAAATACTGTTCATCCATTAACCATGACCCTAAGATATCTACCTGCTTTATATCACTTAAAAACAGCTCACAAAACTCTTCGACTTTATTCTTTTGTGCTGGGAAAAAACCTGACCATAGATTTAATTGATCAATCGTTGATTGCTCCCACCACCAAGGCGGTGTTTTGCCCTGAATATAAGTTTTATAATTCTTGAAGCGATTTTTATGCTTAACACCTATGTAGTTGACTAAATTTAACATCTCAGTAGACCCAAAGCGAGCAACCATACATGGCTCATCGTTTAACAATGCATTATATATTAAATCATTTGCATATTCCTTATCTGAAAACATCTTCCAGTTTCGCAGACTAGGCTTAGCATCTGGACGCACAATAAAATATAATTGTCTAAGTATTTTCAAGAAAAAATAGTATATCTTCATGACAGAACATAATTGATGATTAATAAATTATCTTTTTATTGTTTTTAAGACTGTGATTTCGATGCTTAAGCCTATAAGCATACCCATAAAGAGACTTAATTACTTTAGAAAGAATCTTAAATCTAAGAGCCAAAAAGAAAACACGAGTTGTACCTTGATCTATGTTCGAAATCGAATATGTTTTTGTGTACTTATTTAAATTGTTAAAATATTGACCATCAAAATAAATATATGGAGAAAAGAAAGCGTCTATTTGAGAATTTATTTTCTCTTTCTCCAATACCTCCTTAATCTCTGTACTCAAAAGCCCCGAATTAACAAATAAGTCTTTCTTATATTTATGGTATCTATCGTAATATGACGGATGCAATATAGTATTATTCATTGCAGATGACTCATTATCCCTATAATCATACACCACATCGCTAATATTTAATATCGCTTTTGCTCTAAAGCCAATTTCTATTTTTGTCAATACATCTTCTCCAATTTTTATAGACGAATCAAAAGAAAACGAAGAATCTTTGATAATTTCTCTCTTATAAAGGGAAGCATACAGTACCCCGTATGTTTCTCCCAATAAAAGGGATTTTAGATAATCATTTTGCGACAACATTCCCAATGTTTTATGCCTCCACAACCTACCGTTTGGGAAGCTTTCAAAACTTCCATTTACAATATCACAGTTTCGATCGATTGCATTTTTATAAAGCACATCTAAACAGTCAGCATGTAAAACGTCGTCTGCATCTACAAATACTACCCATTTACATTTTGAGTTTTGCCATCCCACCTTTCTTGCAGAAGTGACTCCTCCATTCTTTTTATGAAAAACTCTTACTCGACCATCCGTAGACGCTATTTCATCGCAAATTCTACCAGAATCATCCGTACTGCCATCATTCACCATTAACAATTCAAAGGAATTAAATGACTGATTTAAAATGCTATTAATACATTCATCAAGGTATTTATTAGCATTGTAAACTGGAACAATAATAGAAATCAATAATGTGGTTGCACCCATGTGTGAATTGTTTTTTTAAACAGTACAAGAAATTATGCACATTTGATTATAAGGCACATATTAGTGCATAAACGATTCTCTATGCACTTCAGAACTTCACCATTCAAACTCTTTTAGCTCTATCTAATTAATACTGTTTGTATTTTTTTATTTATCCAACTCCGTTCTCGCTTTGAACATCCTACGAAGTATATCGCAGACAACGTAGATACCACACTCACCATGCATACAAATAGTAACCGAATCCAACCGCTTTCAAAAGATAAGTATACCCAATATGGTATAAATATTGAAAGGACCGATACTAACAAAACATTAATTATTACCTGTTTGAAAAATACGGAAAATGCCAAATTGATCATCCCTCTCAAAAGATATAAACGTGCAAATAAGCTGACAATTGATAAGCTAATTGCCACAATCATCGTAACTTCCGGGAAGAAACCTATTTTTAGCAAAAAATATGAAAACGGGAAATTCAGTAGCTGTATTCCGCCAACGATCAATTGGTATTTTTTGATTTTGCCAGTTGCTAGCATAGCTATTACTAGAGTTTCTGATAGAGAATCAACTAATGTAAGAATCAAGATTAGTCGCGCAAAATTAACAGCATGCTCTGGCACATCCTTTAACCAGATATCCAACACTGTATTGGCCTCTACAAAAAGTGGTAACGACAAAAAAAACAGCAAATAATATGACAATCTTGCCCCTTGATGAATCAAAGTCATCATATATTCTTTGTCCCCTGAGGCATATGATTTTGTAATTTGAGGATTTATTGCGGTCATAAAATTATGAGCAAATCCACCAATTGCTCCTTTTACTTGGTATGAAATTCCTCTGGCTGCGTTAACTGCTGGACCTGCAAATATATTAAGCAAAATATTTACACCTTGGTCTTTTAAAAGCAATGCTGATGTTCCAATAAAATTCCAGCCAGCAAATCCGCTCATCTGCTTAAATAGCTTCTTATCGAAAACAAAAGAATACTTACTTTCTTCAAAATTATAATGACAATAGATTCCATAAATTACTCTGATAACAATTGCAACAACAAGCAAAAGAAGCGAGTAACTAATTAACTTGTCATAGGGCGAAATGGTCAATAATAAAACAATAATGAGCTTTAGAATAACTTCTAAGATAGATATATATGCAAAGGCTTTCATATGCTCATGGGCAATAATCACAGAATTATAAGGAACGCTGATCAAACTGACGACAAACGATAAAATAGAAAACTGAAAAGTCCAATTAGCAGCGACTAATCTGTCTGCTGGTATGTTCATTTTATTATTTAAAAACCAAATACCTGCAACTTCAGCAATAATTAAAATTAAGAACGCTAAAATCAAATGAATATTTATAGATGTTGAAAATACCTTTTTAAGCTCCGCTTGATTTTCTCGTCCCAACTCAAAAGTAAGAAATCTTGTAGATGCACTTGATAATGAGCCAGAAATCAAGGAAAACATGGCCACAAATCCTCCTACAACATTATAAACGCCATAATCTTCGACACCGAGAGATTCCAATACAATACGAGCAGTATATAAAGATACCACAATAGAAAATCCCATCCTGATATAAAGCAATATCGTATTCTTGGCTATCCTTTGGTTATTTGATTCAGACATAAAAAAGGTGTTTTATCAAAAAAGTCACTACCATTTGTTTCAATTTATTTATCAAAAAAACTAAAAAACCTTTTTACAGTATCCCTAAGTAACCTATTCAGTTTATCAAAAAAAGTGGGCTTATTTAAGTTATTATATTGAATCAGAAAAGGATCCATTTTGGCTTTAAATAAAGAAAAATCTTTCTTTTGAATTGCGTCAAGGGCTGCAATATGGCTGTTTTGAGAAATAGTTTCTCTCAAATTATATATCTTATGTCTTTTTTTAGATATTTTATAATCTATTTTATTAATTCTCTTAGGCGGGTACCATTTATTTTGAGATTCCTTATTTGCAATCCGGACTGATAAAGCCTCTCGTCTATGTCTAAAGCCCCCCGCCTGAGATTGAACTACCTCTTCGCTTGTTAAAGGTTCTATTGATATAGACTTGTGTTCATTGGCCTCTTCAAGTAACTTTTGTAATTCTCTATTGCGAACGATAACAACATTGGTTCCCTTTGGATCCGAGCTATACTTGGGAAGCCAGGCATCTCCTAATGAAATGTCGGCTGTCTCACCGACAACGTCATCACAAAATTCACAAGCCATGGGTTTAAAAAAGCCTATTCCCCAATCGGTGCCATATAGCCTACTTTCTTCTTCATATCTTTCTATTTTATCTTTTCTTGACCAAACCTGGTATGTTTTACGATAAGCAGGCATGTCTTCAAACTTTCTTCGAAAATCAATCCCAGTTAAATCTTTTGGGCTAACTCCCATCTGCATCCCAATAATAGATGCCTGATTGGCACTTTTCATACCTCCACAGATAATCCCAATTGTATATTTTATCCTTTCTCTAAATTCAGAATTTTCTATTCCAATTAATCTCAAGGTTTTAATAAAACATGGAACTCCTGTAATAGCATAACGCCCTTCATTCTTTTTAACGAAATTAATAACATCGAATAAGGTTGTTGGGTAATAAGCCGATTTTGAACCAGCAACAATATCATTGTAATTTGTAAAAATTTTGTATTCAAACAAATGATCATCTACTTTCTTTTTCATATTAGGAGCTACTTGAATGAAATAATCAATCATGTCTTTCTCCAATAATGTATAGCCCAACCATTTTCCCATTCCTCCAGAACCTCCCTGCTTTCGGAATTCTCCATCAACAACATATCCAGCATAACAGGATAGATATTTCCCAAGCATATGGTCTTCAACCTTATTATTGGGAAAATATTCTTTCCCTAATAAGTCTTCATTTTTCGATTTCTCAGAAAAAGGGCAAATATTTAAGACCTTTGCATTACTATTATCAAGTTCATCCTCATCAGCAAATGCAACCAGATTACCGTATTCATTCATTTTGATTTCAAAAGGTGAATCTTTTACTGAAGCACATGCACCACAACCTATACAATAATTATTTTTAATTACTGTTTCAAATAGTTCTCTAACTTCTGTCATCTCAAATCAATTGTTTACCTGTAATTATTGTCAATTCTTGACTCCTAACGATTCCTCTAAAAAGTGAATTGATAAATCCTGCATATCTGATAACATTTCATTCACTTTTTCATAGTTAATCGGTGTGGTCATAAAATCATTAGTCAATCCTTTTTCATCTATAATCATCCTATCTTCTAAATTCAACTCTCCTAAAATAGAATTAAACCGCGATAATCCCCGTTCTTTATTCCCAATTACAAGAAATTGTTTGTTAAAAATGATTGAGAACAAAGTTCCATGAAATGAATCAGTTATTACAAATTCTGCATCCATAAAATTCCTCACCCAATTCTCAACTGGAGGATAAACACACTCTTCAACGTCGCTCCAATTTTTTTCTTCATATTTCTTCTCTGGCATTGCCGAAGTGGTTTTCATTCCCAACATTTCTTGTACTACTGCAATAACTTTCCGTTTCATAGCAGAATCATCCAGCACATAAAGCAAAATGGATTTACTATGGGGGGAGAAATAAGATTGAGCTTTTTCTGCAAATAAGACATAATGCTCTTTCTTTAATAAAAATGTAGGATCTAAAACAAAATTTGCATTTACATCCAGATACTTTCTACAAAGTTTTACGCCTGATTTCTCCCTCACTGAAATTGCATCAAACTTTTGGATTAACAGTTTGAGCTTATTAGTAGTAACTTCATCGTATTCCCAATAATCAATACCGAAAGAGGCCGCATAAGCAATTTTAGTTATATTCTCATTTTTAAAAAGAAAATCTAAGAAAAAGGCAAAAATACCCGGAGAATAAGCCATTCTCCAAACCTGATCACTTCCCACAACAAAAGCATCAAAATTATAGTTTCTTAATTTTGGTAGTTTTTCAACAATTGAAATCCTTTGTGTAAGATCAATATTCTCACTAATAAATTTTTCAGTGTATTGACTAATTATCAATTTCTCTTTAGCTGTTGGGGCATTTGATTTAGGGATAATGTTTGAAATCTCTTTTCTTCCCAATATATATTTTTTTACAATATTAGCAGCGATCGCTCGATATTTACTATACCAAAAATCTCGAAATGGGAGATCAACAGTGTAAACCTCATGTCCCATATCTTTTAATACTTTTTGAAGGGCAAAATTCTGTAATAACCCGCCATAATTCACATGTAAAGGCTGAGTAAGTATTGCTATTTTCATATTTACAAATTATACAGAAGTAAGAAAATCTCTTCTTCAGTTTTCAAGACACCGTATACTCGCCAGATTTCACAATCTGTCCTTTATATTGCTCGAGCAATGCCGGATTATGGAATTCGATATGATCTAGTGCAATCAGTTCATCTTTCTTTAATGACCTTTTGACGACACAGTTTTCGGCTAATCCAATTGGCAAGAGGTTATCTGCTCTAGCGGAAACAGTGTTGTCACATATCCCATATGTTTTATACCCCCCCAATCCATCAATTTTATCTCCGGGTTTCAGATCCTCTTTAGCAACTGTAACAACTTCTACTTTCATTCCATATTCTGCATTAAGCGTAATATCTTTAAAGTCTATTAGTCTTGCAATTGAAAATGCCAACTCAAAAAAGAGAAGATGATAGGGGACGTAAAAACTATATAATGGTCCGTCTCCTAATTTTCCATATTTGAGGTATTTGGCCGACAATGGATCATTCGTAGTTGCATAGATAAATACGCCGGGACCGGGTTTGCCTCCAACAACATAGTCCACAATTCCTCCAAGCTCCTTTAGCTTATCCACATCAGGATAAAAACCAGAAGTCATTTCATCAACATGCCCTTTAAAATTGGGTCCTATCATTCCACGCTGAGCAACACTCATATTCGTTGCATTGGCAGTAACCGCTTGTTCAAATGATATTTTTGTGCCATCTGCAAAGCTTGTAACCATCTCAGGAGTCATATCCCACTGTTTGGCAAAAGAAGCCTGGGTTGATGGATTTCGATAATGGTCTTGCAAACCTTTGATATTACCACAAAGAAGAGGTTCAAAACCCATCATTTTAACATGTCGGAACAAGTTTTGAGTAACCCCCGGCTGATCGCCGTCTCCCAATGTGTAAAGCACATTGTTTTCAGCTGCTTTAGCTTTTAAAAGTGGGCCAAATGTTGCTTCCAGTTCTGCATTAAATGAGACAACATGCTTTCCTTTTTCAAATGCTTTTAAAATACTCTCTAAAGCAAAAGTAATATGTCCGGTCATTTCAACCAATACATCCACTCCCGAGCACTCGATTAATACATCAATATCATTCGTTACAGCCGTCTTTCCATTCTCAATTGCGATTGTCATTTCACGCTCAGACTTAACAACCTGAGTGCCTCTGACACCTGAAGCAAACATGGCTTGCTCAACTTTTTCAACCGTTCGATTGTATACCGCGGCAACAATCATCCCGGGTGTATAACGACAAATTTGGTTGATTAATCCTTTACCCATTTCTCCAGCACCAATCACTCCAACTTTGATTGGATTATTTGATGCTTCTCTTTCTTTGAGTTTCTGGTCAATTATATACATTTCATTCAATTTTTTTAAAACGGACTTTCATACTTTTCAAAAGGCACCATATTTTCATCTTTCTCTGAAAGAATAACAGGGATATTGGGCCATTTAATCCCACAAGAATCCCAGCGAACGCCCGTATCACAATCAGCATTAAACACTGAAGTTGTTTTATTCAGAAAAACCGTGTCACTAGCAAGTGACATAAAACCGTGTGCCATACCTTCCGGAATATATAATATCGTAGGCTCTTTACTATTGAGAGTGATCGTAAAATGCTTACCATAGGTTGGCGAATCTTTGCGTAAATCCACTACTGCATCAAAAAGCTCTCCTTGTATACAACTAATACATTTAACGTGCTGCTCAGGTGGAGCTTGAAAATGAAGCCCACGCACAACTCCTCTTTCCGAAGTTGAATAATACTCCTCTTTAAAATCGCTTCTCAGTCCTAGTTTTTCAAATAGTTTATCGTGGAATAGTTTAATAAAAAGTCCGCGGTCATCTGAAAAAACCCGAGGCTTAATAATAAATAAGCCCGGGATTTCAGTTTCAATTTTTTCAAACATATCTAGTAGATGTATCGGTAATCAAATACGGTTTTGGTTTGGATCTTATCTTTGTTTTCAACGAATTCTTTCCAGCCCGTTAATACTAATAAGTTGTTAGATTTCGAGAGAAGTTCATCCAATGAGTTACAATAATCGATTGCCATATCAGGATAAAACTTTTTAAATTCTTCGTTTGCAATTGGGTCATATGCATGAATCGAATGATAGCCCTTTTCGAAAAGTAATTCTATAATTGCTTTGGTAGGTGTTATCCGAACATCATCAGATTCCGGCTTAAACGATAGCCCGAGGATACCAATTGAATCCGATTTTTCAACTTTTTTTTCAATGGATTCGGTGATGTAATATTTGATTTTATCGTTGATATCAATATTCGCTTTAAGGATTTTTGGCTCAAAACCACTTTCAATTGATTTTTGAACAAGAGCTGAAGTATCTTTGGGCAAACAATAACCTCCATAACCACATCCTGGATAAACGTATTTTGACATTCCGGCAGGAGCTCCGAACCAGCGCTTGTCCTCATGTAGTATTCGAAAAGCCTTTGGAATATCAATATCCCCTATCTTTCCTGCTATTACTGACATTTCATTTGCATAACTGATCAAAGTAGACAGTAAAGTATTCGACAAGTATTTAATAAACTCCGCTGAATTGTAGCTTACATAATGGATTGGCGCATTAAAAGGCTTATATATCTCATCCAAAATACTTTTAGCGTTCTCTTCTTCGACTCCAATTACAATTCGATCTGGTTCTATAAAGTCTTCCCAGCAATAACCTTCACGCAAAAATTCGGGATTTGAAGCAAAGACAACTTTTCGTCCGGGAAGCTTTTCCAGCTTCTCTTCGACAAAAGGAATAATCTTTTGTGAAACCGTTGAAGGTGGAACAGTTGATTTGGTAATAATAACCTGCAACTTGTCCGTATTAACATTCAACACCTGCTCAATAGCAGCATAAATATACTTCAAGTCAGCGCTTCCATCTTCTTTACTTGGAGTTCCTACGCATAGAAATATGGCGTCACTATCTTTAATTGCTGTTTCAAAATCAACATCAAGGTAAAATGACTTATCGAAAGTCTCTTTTAAGATATCCTCTAAATGGGGTTCGTGAAAAGGAATTTTAAAACTTTTAAGTGAATTTAGTCGGTCTGAATCAACATCAAATCCATAGGTTTGAAATCCCTTTTTTGCAAAGCCGAGTCCAGTAGTCAGGCCAACAAATCCTAATCCAAGTACTGTAATTTTCATAACAATTTACCATTATAAATTTTCAAAAACTCAAGAAACCGACCGATACCTTCATCCACATAAACTGTAGGATTATACCCTAACATAGCCCTAGCCTTGTCGATAACAGGGCACCTACGATTTGGATTATCTGTCATGTAATCTTTATCATCTGACTTGCCAAAAGTTGCTTTCCCAGTATAGTCAAAAATTGACTTTGCATTATTCACATATAGTTCCGCAAACTCTCTTACTGAAATTTCCGGCTTATCAATACCAATATTGAAAGCTTCAAGCTTATTGTGAGTTAACACTTTTAAATAACCTGTAATCGCATCTGAAATATAGCAAAATGTACGAGTCGGTTTACCATCAGACAGAATGTTTAGATCACGTTGATCAAGAATGCATTTTGCAAAATCAGCAGGAAGTCTTTTGTCGTGAATACTCATTCCGGGCCCATAGTTATTGAAAGGACGAGCAATAGTCACCGGAAAATCGTATTTGCTGTTAAAAATCCAGCACATTGTTTCTCCGAATCGTTTGGCTTCATCATAACAAGCCCTAGGGCCCATCGTATTCACATTGCCGCGATAAGTCTCAGGTGTAGGGATAAATTCCTTTGCAGGATCACCATAAATTTCACTACTTGAGAAGAATAAAAATCCGGTAATTTTTTTATCCAGGTAATAGTCAAACAATCTTCGCAAACCTGTGATATTTGCATCAATCGTTTCTACAGGATAAATACGATAAAAGGTAGGTGAGGCTATGGAAGCCATATGAATGATCAAAGTGGCCTTATCAGAATCAGGAACTGAAGCAATATCATCAGAGATGATATTGAATTCATGAAGTGAAAAGAAGTCGTATTCATCATTCACTTCGTCTAGCCAATCTTTATTACCCGTAAGAAAGTTATCAAGGGCAATAATCTTTCGAATGTTTAACTGCTCTTTGTACTTTGTTAGAAAATGAACGAAGTAGTAGCCTAAAAAGCCACCGCAGCCTGTTAGAAGGATCGTTGAATTATCAAATTTTGCCTTCTCTTGATCGGTCAGTCCATTAAAAATCTTTAATAGATCTTCCGTAAGAATTTTGTTTTGTCTCATCACACATGTATTTCTTTACTTTTGATATAGTCTTACTAGCTTCTTGCCCCTAACCGCAAGAGACCTGAGGATATGGTCAGTATCCTCACTACTTATCGATTCAAAGGACAGCAGTCCCAAAAATCATAAGTTTATAAAATTAGCACATCATAAAAAGGGGGGAAACAGGAGGGCCTGATACAGCTTCGCCTCCTCACTCACAGAAATGTTATTCTGGTGAACTTTAAAATTCAATCTTCCTTAAAACCGGGTTTTTATTCCCCCTATTTTCAGAGAAGATACCGCTTCGCCCTTTCACCCACATACTTTATTTAGCAAAGCGTGAATGATGCAAATCCTATATCATCAAATATGCGATGAGATCTTTCCTGACACAATGGGTAATTTCACGTAAATACTCCATTCTTATTACAAAATACGATCGCAAACACCCTCTGTTTTTGTATTAATCGTACAATTAACCTAAATGTTTCCTCTCACAAGTATCAATGAGCCATCCAAAAATAGTTAAGACTTCAAACATTCCTAAAAACAAAATGGCCATCAATTATATTGACAGCCATTCGATATCTTGTTATATATTCTTAAATGATTAACATTGCATCACCATAAGTTCCGAAGCGATAGCCTTCTTTAATAGCTTGTTGGTATGCATCCATAACCAAATCATACCCTCCAAAAGCAGCCACCATCATCAACAGCGTTGACATTGGTAGGTGAAAGTTAGTAATCATGCGGTTTGCCACACTAAACTCGTATGGAGGGAAAATAAACTTATTGGTCCATCCCTCAAATGGTTTCAGATGACCTTGGGTTGAAACGGAAGTTTCCAATGTTCGCATCACCGTTGTTCCGACAGCACAAACATTTTTCTTCTGCATTTTTGCATTATTGACGACATTGCATGCTTCATCTTTAATCCAGATTTGTTCCGAATCCATTTTATGCTTAGTCAAATCTTCAACGTCTACACTTCGAAAGTTTCCAAGTCCAACATGTAAGGTTACATAGCTGAAGTCCACTCCAATAATCTCCAGACGCTTCAATAGCTCGCGACTGAAATGGAGTCCAGCAGTTGGTGCAGCAACAGCACCTTCGTGTTTCGCAAAAATTGTTTGGTAACGATCCTTATCTTCAGGGGTAACTGGTCGTTGTATAAATCCAGGTAGTGGAGTTTCACCCAAACTGTACAACGTTTTCTTGAACTCATCGTACGGACCGTCAAACAAGAAACGTAAAGTACGACCACGAGAAGTCGTATTGTCAATAACCTCGGCGACCAACATATCGTCTTCGCCAAAATATAGCTTGTTACCAATACGTATTTTACGAGCCGGATCAACTAATACGTCCCATAAACGCTGTTCGCGATTTAATTCACGTAGTAAGAACACTTCAATTTTAGCTCCCGTTTTTTCCTTGTTCCCATATAAACGTGCTGGAAATACCTTGGTATCATTAAATACCATGACATCTTTATCGCCAAAATATTCGGTGACATCTTTAAATAGTTTGTGTTCAATTTTGCCAGTGGCACGATGTAATACCATCATTCTCGACTCATCCCTGTTTTGAGAGGGATGCAAAGCAATTTGCTCTTCATCCAGTTTATATTTGAACTTAGATAACTTCATATATGAATAATTTTTTGATAATCCAAAACCCCGTTTTACGGGCGAATATTCAATTGGTTACAAATTTGTCTATATTTTTTAGAAACTCTTCTGTCGTTAAAGCATCCTCAATCCGAAAATCTCCGATTTGTGTTCGCCTCAAACCAATGAGATAAGCTCCGCTTGCGAGTGCTTTACCAATATCACGAGCTAGAGAGCGGATATAAGTTCCTTTACTACAAACAACTCGAATCTCAATGTGATTAGGCAAAAACTCAACCAACTCAATCTCTTTAATATTAATCTGGCGAGGTCTCATCTTCACCTCAGTTCCTTTTCGTGCATGAGTGTATGCGCGCTGTCCGTCAATTTTAACGGCACTAAATACCGGAGGTATCTGTTCGATATTGCCAATAAACTGCTGCAAAACTTCCTCGACTTTCTTTTTTGAAATGTGTTCCGTTTCAAACTGGGCATCTTCTTCGGTCTCTAAATCAAAAGATGGAGTTGTAGCACCCAATTTCAGTTTTGCAAAGTATTCTTTTTCACCCGCCTGAAAAGACTCAATTTGCTTGGTCGCTTTTCCGGTACATAAAATCATCAGGCCGGTGGCTTTCGGATCTAAGGTACCAGCATGCCCAACTTTGAGCTTTTTAATACCAATCGAACGGCAAAGATTATTCCGTACCTTTTGCACTAGATCAAAGGATGTCCAATTCAATTCCTTATCAAAAAGCAATACTTCTCCTTTGACAAAGTCAACATTTTTGGGTTCCTCGCCCATGAAAAACTCTTTTAATTAATAGTTTACCAGAAATATGGAGTCGATTTTTCAGCCTGCAAAGATAGCAATTAAACCGATAATGAGGCAATATGCAGCGAAATAAATTAGTTTGCCTTGTTTAACAATCTTGATCATCCACTTGCAAGCAAGCAGCCCGGATATAAATGCAGCAATAAATCCAACAGCTAAAGGAAGTACACCAATTGAATCTGCAGCGCTCATCTCGCCACCCACAAGGTCGAGAAAGTTAGCACCAATAATTGGAATGAGCACCATTAGAAAGGAGAATCGGGCCATATCTTCCCGCTTTTTACCAAGCAAAAGTCCTGTGGCAATTGTAGATCCGCTACGAGAAATTCCGGGGACAACGGCCATCGCCTGGGCAATTCCTATGACCAAAGAATCGAGCCAGCCAATACTCTTTTCGCGCGACTTGGCAAAATAGGTAAAGCCGAGCAAGCATGCCGTAATTAAAAGCATGCTTCCAACAAACACAAGGTTGCCAGTAAACAAACTTTCTATCTTTTCCTTAAATAGTAACCCAAGAATAAGTACAGGGATTGCCGAAAGAAGAAGGTAGGAGACATATTTGGTTTCCTGATTCCATTTAAAAGCCAATAACCCTTTAAATAAATCAAGAATATCTTTCCGAAAAACAACTAGCGTGCTTAAAACAGTGGCACCATGAACGACCACAGCAAAAAGCAAATTATTATCCCCTTTCACGCCCAATAGTGCATGTCCTATTTCGAGATGACCACTGGAGCTAACGGGCAAAAATTCGGTTAATCCCTGAATAATCCCTAACAAAAATGCCTGTAATAAATCCATTGACTATTTCTCGGTTTTTGATCGTTTCATAATGGCATAAATTTCAAATAAAAAGCCAAAAAGAACTACGAGAGGTGCCAGCGTAATTCTTCGGAAACTAAAGATTTCAGGATTAAAAACTGAAGGATCTTCGCTTTTTCCACCAACCATTAAAATGAAGCCTACTACTATAATTGCAAAACCGATTAACAACAACTTGTAGTTTTCTTTGCTCAGTGCGAATGTTGGTTGCGATTTTTCCTGCTTACTATTTGCCATAACTGAAGTCGATTAAATTGCTACGAAAGTAAAAAATCTATTTTTAATAACCATTCTCAGCAATTGAATATTGTCTGAAAACAGATGAAATAACAATTTCATAGAGTTTTAGTAATTTACAAAACACTAATAGTTAGGTGTAAAAAAGCTCATCGTACCTGGCTCGAAGGTATTTATTGACAGAAAAATAGGTTGATAACCAGGAAATCAGAATACCAAAACCTAAAACGATAATAAAAACAAGACCTATGGTACTATACTGCTGGGCGTCGATAATGCCTTCAAAGTCCTGCCGGTAAGAGTATATTATAGCCATGATTCCCATATTGGCGATCAATGCCCCAACAACTCCAAATACAATATTTTTCAGAATGAAAGGTCGTCTGATAAACGAGCGGGTAGCGCCAACTAATTTCATCGTATGTATTATAAATCGTTGCGAATAAACAGCAATACGGATCGTGTTATTAATTAAGGTTGAAAAGATGACGAGAAGCAGCACTGAAAATATCAACAGGAATAAACCAGTTCGCTTGACATTTTGATTGATAATACGCACCAGATCACGCTGATAATAAACTTCTTTCACCTGGGGATAAGATAAGAAGTCATTCTCAAGTACTGCCAAACTATCTTCCTGCATATAATCAGCATGTAACTTAACATCAACAGAGGCGAACAACGGATTAAAACCTAAAAAACCAACAAAATCTTCCCCCAACTCTTTGGTCAATTGTTTGGCGGCATCTTCTTTATTCACATAATTGGAAGACTTTACGTAATCCGAAGCACTCAATATTTTCTGAAGGCGTAAAATCTCGGCCTCACCAACATTATCGTTTAAAACCAAAGTGAAGCCTACATGCTCACGCACATAGTCAGATAGCCGACCGGCATTCAGTATCAAAAGTGACAACATCCCCAGCAGAAATAAAACCAGAGTAATACTAATGGTCGAAGTCAGATAAGAACGTATTAATCGACGCTTAAGCTTTGTTGGTCGCCTCTTTTTCATTTCTACCCTTCTTTTTCAGTTCATAAATAACAACTCCTATCAAAGCTAAAATCAAAATGATAGAACTAGCCAGTGAAATTTTGTTTCCAACAATATATGATTGAGGTTCAAACTTAAATTCAACTTCGTGCTTCCCACTAGGAATAGGCAAGGCTCTTAGAATATAGTTAACTCGTACATAATCAACTAATTCTCCATCAACATAGGCATTCCACCCCTTGTCGTAATATATTTCGGAGAATACAGCCAAGGGAGTTCCCTTCTCAACATTGGCTTCGTACTTTAAATAGTTCGGTTGATATTCTTTCAATTCGATAACCGGCTGTGATCCCGAATCAAAACTCACCTTGGTAAGCACATCGGAGAAACGCTCATCGACAACCGCCTCCGAAGCCGGGTTCAGATTATCTAAAGCCGCTATTTCCTCATCTGCATTATTAACCAACTCTACATCCTCAACAAACCATGCATTTCCCAACGCCTGTGAGTTATGCAGCGGAGATGCTTTCGGGTTGTATATGATATACTTTGTATTGAGCATATTTATTGCAGACAAGCCCTGAAATAGCGAATCCATCGCAGATTGCGATTTCAAATTCTGCAAACGCTGTCCCAACTGCTGCATCTCTGGCGAAAGATGGTACTCAATCATTTCCTGATAACGTTGCAGTTTAGCTCCATGATAACCACCTATCGATTTATGGAAATAAGAAGTAGAAGCATCTGCCCACGGATTTGAATAAATATTTAAAACCCTGTAATCCAGACTATTATCTTCCAAAATCTCCTGATCGGCTTGCGATGCCACAAACGGAGTTTCGGCTTTTTGCTTCGATACAAAATCATCATCATTCAGGTAACGCTTATTGACAGGCCAAAGATCTACCAGAATTAAAATTGCCCAAATTGCCAATGCATAGCCAGCCTTTATTTTTTGTTTGATGTAGAGCCAAGTCACTCCCGCAGCAATAGTCACGAAAAGAAATGTTTTAAACGCATCCGTTCGCAATACCATTCGGCGATCAGCTCGCAAGGCTTCCATCAGTTGATCCGGCCATCCAGCTTGCACAAGACGAGCGTCAGATGGAGACTGGAAATTACCGGCAAGTCCGGGTAACACAGCAAAGACTAACGCTATTCCGCCAACAATAATCCAAGCGTATTTCAATTTTTGAATGAGTTCTTTCTGGTTCTGTCGATTTTGATATAACTCTCTTACTGCCAAAACTCCCATTAAGGCCATGGCAAATTGCTGGATGACAATGATGTTTTTCACATCTCGAAATTTATTATAAGCAGGGAAATAGTCAATCATGAAATAACTCAATGCAGAGAAGTTTTTCCCTAATGACAGCAGGAAAGAAACTACCACGACGGCAACAATCCACCATTTGTCCTTTCCCTTCAATACAAATAGGCCAAGTACAAATAAAAAGCAAAGTACGGCACCATAGTAAAATGGGGCACCCGAAATCGGCTGAGTTCCCCAATAAAGAGGCAGATTCTCACTGATCCTCTTGGCTTGTGCCGGCCCTTGATTTTTTGCAAAAAATTGATAGACATGCGATTCGTCTCCCAAAGGCTCGGCCATTCCTCCTCCTTTAAACCGTGGAATAAAAGCGGTCATTGCCTCTCCCAAATCATAGCTATAATCCAGGATGTAGCTTTTGTCCAACCCTGAAGTTTGGTCTCCATCGGCTGTTAACTCAGATTTCCCTCGAATGGATTCGTCTCCATATTCGTAGTTAGTGTAAAGCCGGGCAAAATTAGTTCCTACAGCTAATAACAAAGCAACAATCAGCAATGCTGAAGTTTTCAAAAAGGAAGGAAATGTTTTTTCTTTTATGGCGTAAATGAAATAGGTAATGCCAACAATCAGCACCAAAATTCCAGCATAATAGGTTATTTGAGGATGGTTGGCATAAAGCATCCAAGAAAGAGACACGGCGGTGAGTAGGCTTCCAACAATAGGCTTTCGTTTGTAGGCAAATAGCACCCCGGCAACTACCAACGCCATATAAGTAAGTGTATGAGCTTTTGACATGTGTCCGGCATCAATCCATACAAAAAAGGCTAAGTTAAACCCATAGGCTAAGGCACCAATAAAACTAACCCATATATTAACCTTAAATACCAAAAGCAAAATGAAGAAAAGCGTTAAATTCAGTATCAAATAGCTCGCAGGACGTGGAATCTTATTGTAGAATTTTTGAGCGTACGCAAGTATATTTCCGGGATATTTTACAGAAATTTGGTACGCCGGCATTCCTCCGAACATGCTATTGGTCCATTGTGATTCAATATTCTCCTTATTCCGATAATCAATGATTTCTTTGGCCATTGCTCTGGCTCTATTAGTATCGCCAGGGGCAATTGTTTTGCCTTCTAACAAAGGAGAAAAATAACTAAATGAGAGAATAATAAAAAGTAGGATAATCCCAAGAACTGTAAGAATATTGCGATTGCCTTTTATCTTTGTCATCATAAACAAAAGCTTATTACGTTTTGAATGGAAACAAAAGTAAGCAAATAATTACTGAATCCGATAGCAATGGGGATTATCATAAAGCAATCAATAAAAGGTAGTATCTGGTCCTATTTGGGGGTAGTTTTTGGATTTGTAACAACCACTTATTTATATACACAGTACCTTACAACTGAAGTTGTTGGTCTGTTTGGTTTATTAGCCGCTTACTCTGCACTAACAGGTCAACTTTTTTTATTCGGCTTCCAAGGTGTTACCTCTCGATTGTTTCCCTACTTTAGAAATCCCGCGAATAAGCACAATGGATTTCTATTCGTTGCTTCATTGACTTTCATCATTGGGTTTTCAGTATTTTTAGTGTCCTATTATTCTTTTAAACCAATACTCATAGCCAGTAATCTGGAGAAATCTGCCCTGTTTGCGAATTATGTCTACTTATTGGTTCCTTTGACATTTTTCTCCATGGCATTTATTTTTCTGGATAACTATAACCGATTACTTTATGATGCTGTTACCGGGACCTTTTTTCAGGAATTTGTACAGCGTGCCTTATTGTTTTTAATTGTTTTGTGTTATGCTTTCAAGCTAATCCTTCTTCATCAACTAATTTTGGCATTTGCCACAGTGCTTTGTTTAAAAGGACTCTTTATCTTTTTCTTCTTGCTCCAAAAAGGGGAAATCAACTTTCGCCCGAAATTGGATTTTATTGATCAAAAACTGAAAAAAGAAATGTGGAGTGTTGCTCTGTACGGTGTACTTGCCAGTTTAGGCTCCATCTTTGTTTTTAATATCGATAAAATATTTATTAATCAAATGCTGGATTTATCCAATACCGGAGTCTATACCATCGCTTTTTATTTTGGAACTCTAGTCGTAATTCCATCACGGCCGCTATTAAAAATATCAGGCACCCTAATTGCCGAAGCCTGGAAGAAAAATGATATCGAACACATAAAGGATATCTATTACAAAAGTTGTATCAATCAATTCATTATCGGTGGATTTCTCTTTCTGGGTATTTGGGCTAATATTGATAATATCCTGACCATCTTAGGGCCAGACTACCAACAATCCAAATGGGTGATCTTTTTTGTTGGGTTGGGCTATTTGTTTGATATGTTGACCGGCGCCAACGGGTTGGTTATCTCGTATTCAAAATACTATCGTGTAGCGCTCATTTTTATAGGCATACTGGTGCTACTTGTGGTGCTTTTACTCTATCTCCTGATCCCTCTATGGGGCATTGTTGGAGCGGCAATAGCCATTTCCGGGGCATTGTTGATGAATAATCTGATGAAATTCCTGTTTCTAAAGGTAAAATATGGTTTGCAGCCTTTTGACTATAAGTTTTTAATCGCAATTCTAGTTCTTGCTGTAACCTACACAGTTGCCTTTTTAGTGCCGAAAATGAGTTTAATACCTGATATCTTGGTTCGAAGCACTGTCTTGGGAATCATTTATCTGCCGACCATCTATTTTTCGAAAGTCTCGGAGGATATTAATAACCTAATAGCCTTTTTCAAAAAATAGTTATAAGGTTACTTGGTGAATTGGGCTACCTTGTTGTTATCAACACTAATATTTTTACTATCAACCAAATAAATAATTTATCCAACCCTGATTTCAACACAGGGTACCCAGAATTAAAAAGGTGAGACAAATATTTTTGTCCGTTAAAAAACAAGTAGAGTGTGGGTGGATATGCAACAGATATAATATCCCCAGATTTTTTTAGCTTTGGATGTTTTACCTTGAAAGTTTTATTTATATATTTTTGCATTCTTATTATAAGAGAACCAAAATATCTGATAACATAAAGACATATTAAGTCAAAAATTTAAATAGTACATTTTTATAATCTACAAAAGAACCATGAATCATTTCAGGATTTGGCATAACAGCTTCAAAAACAGGAAAAAATATACTATCCGGCAACGTGAAGCCTTTTATGATTTAGCTTTACCTTTTTTACCAACAAGCAAGGATGATGTTATTGTTGATATTGGGGCTGGAAGTGGCGGATTTGGGGCAAGGCTAAACCTATATCAAACCTATAATAATGTTGTTTTACTTGACGGAAACGAAGAAACAGTTAAGAACTTACAAAATGAAGGTCATAAAGCGATAATTCATAAGGTGCCTAATAGGCTTCCTTTTGAAAATAAGTCCGTAGCTCTCGTCCACTCTAGCCACATGGTCGAACATCTGTCTCACAAACAGCTATATAGCTTCATCAGCGAGGTTGACAGAGTACTATGTGACGGCGGAATTTTTATTATAAGTACTCCTTTGTTATGGAAAAATTTTTATAACGATTTATCCCACATTAAACCATATAATCCGGTTGTCTTTATTAAATACCTTTGCGAAAAGTCCGAGCAACGTACAGAAAAGACGGTATCTGGGAATTTTGTTGTCAAAGACCTAACATATCGTTATACTACTGAAGAATTTTCCTTTATTGGCGCTAACAACATAGTAGTTGATTTTATTATACAAGTGTTTAAAATGGTCATATCTAAAATATTTGGGATAAACAGATATACTAGAAGTGGATACACAATAACATTCAAAAAAGATAGTAATTCAGAGCCATCTAAACTATGATTCACTGATGCAAGATCACTAAAAAACACTTTCTCTTTAATAACTTGAATTAAGTAGTATCAGAAATAGTTTTAGGTCTTGATCATTTATAAAGTAGAATTAAATTTAACTACTCATTCTATGAGTGTATTCCCTAAAATATCGATTATTATCCCAACCTATAAAAGACCGGATTCGATTAACGAAGCCGTTGAAAATTGTTTATCTCAAACTTATGAGAACAAGGAAATAATAGTAATTGACGATAATGGCCTGAATACAGATTATCAAAAAAGGACTCAGAAAAACCTTAGAAAATACATCAATAGTGATGAAATAAAATATTTCCCGTTAAAGGATAATTGGGGAGCATGCGCTGCCCGAAACTTTGGCATAAAAAAAAGCAGCGGCAAGTACATTGCTTTTTTCGACGATGATGATGAATGGACTCTTGATAAAATTGAGAAACAATTTGAAGTATTTGCTCAAAGTGATGATCACCTGGGGATAGTTGTATGTAGCCAAAAAGTAGTTGATGTTAATGCGAATAAAGAAATCACAACAACCCATTACAATACTTTAGAATATAATACTTTTGAAATATTGCTTAATTCAAGTATTACATTTGCGACACCTAATCCTTTATTTAGAAGATCAGCCCTTATCTCAGTAAATGGATTTACTGAAAATCTAGAATCATCTCAAGATCTAGACTTATCATTAAAAATCATTAAAAAATTTAATTTAAAATCGATTCCAAAGGTTTGCCATATTGTAAAAATTCATAACGGTGAAAGAATTTCAACAAACCATTGGAAAAAAATTAGTGGTTTTAAATATATCTTAGAACAGTATGCAGACGATTTGAATGACGCAGGTAAAATGTTATATCTAAAACGAATTATTATGCACTGTTACTACGGTAAAATAGTTGATGATTTAGAGGTATATGTAGAGCAATTAATACAACTGAATGGATTCACGCTGAAGTACCGATTTTTTTATTTGGGCACAAAAACTAAGTTTCTGAGAATAATATTAGACGGCTATATAAAAACAGCTAATTATTTGAGGTGAGAAAAACATCAATCAACTAAAAAGGGCACCAAACATCCCTATTTAAACCTATTCGCTTATCTTCTTCGAAATTCTATTATTATAAATTTTAAATCACCCCAATTAGGCTCTGAATTCGTTTATTAATGTCAAATAAATTCAGAATTCGTTCTTGAGAAAAAGTAGTCTCTTTATGCTCAATCGCTTTAGCAACCAACACTACAGCTTCTTGTACATTTTTCCTTTCTAAAATAAATCCTGTACTTCCAATTGCTTTCGGTATTCCATTCACATTGCTTCCTAGCGGGACACAGCCACAGAGCATCGCCTCACACAAAACATTGGGTAACCCTTCACTCAATGACAATTGTGCGTAGACCTTGTGCTTTGAATAAATCTCAGGCAGCGATTCATTTTGAACAAACCCCTTTAAATGAAAATTCTCAGGAACTCCTCTTTCGATTAGTTCCTGCTGAAACTTTTCAGAAATACCGTAAAAGTAAAATTCATATTGTGGTAATCTTTTGGCCACTTCCATCAATAAATCTCCTCCTTTAAGTTTCCATCTTGGATAACTAGCCACACTTGCTACGGAAACAACACTATTCTGCCTATCGATACCTTTAACTGGCTTCCAAAAATTCACATCATATCCTGTGGGTATGGTTAAGAATTTATCCTCCGCAACATTACAGTAATGCATAATGCCAGCATCGAATTCATATTGGAAAGCATATGAATTTTTGTTTATGATTAAGCTTTCATCTACAGGCAATATTTTAGTGCAATATTCATATGATTTTCGCCCTAAAACTGAACGCAAGTTTTTTTTACAAAACAACCCATATCCCAATTCGGGAATAGCAGTAGCATCAAATCCTCCTGCAACAATATAGCATTTCTTATAAAATAGTTTTGCATACAACGAAGGAAGAAATGAATGATAGTCTGAAAACCAAATAAAGAGTACATCGTATTTCCTCCCTTTGAATACTAGAAAAAAGAATTGTCGAATCACTTCTAAAATAAATGTCAACAATTTTTTTGACAACTTAAATTCATACACATCAACAGTGTATTTCTCTGATAAGATAGCAATATCACGCTTAACAAAAGTATTCAAGCCGATATGAAAGAAAAGTATCTTCTTATTCATAAAACCCAAAAATAAACCTTTTCAAAAGACTATTCCAAGCAAACTTAAAGTCGCGCCGTGTTAAAAACGCATTCACGAAACCATCAAATTCTATCGAAATTCAGACAAAGATCTTTAGTCAGCTCAGCTCGTGAATATTGATAAAAATTCAGGTTTCCTTTACTCCTCTTTTTACTCCTCTCAAAAATAAATTGCTGAATTTCTTCTTTTCGATTTTCCTCCTCAAAAATCTCCCCCGCCCCACATTCCTCCATAATTCTGGCCACATCTCCTCCTATATCTCCAATCGCCAAAACAGGTGTTCTGGAAGCGACATATTCAAACAGCTTTCCAGGAATATGTCCCTTCGCATTGGCCGACTGGTTCAAAAGTAATAATAACATAGATGCTTCCCCGTACTGTTTGATTACTTCGTCATGCGGCAGATATCCTAGGTATTTTGTTCGTTTCCCCAGCAATGGTAAACTTTTAATTTCATTCAGCACTTGCTGATCAATGCTTCCGACGATACGCAGTTCAAACTTCGAATCAAACTCCTGATCTTGTCGACACATCTTTTCCAACAAACTCCAAAGAAATGAAGGATTTCGCAAGGAGGTGATTAATCCGGTGTATGTAAAAACAAACTTGCCCGTGTCCACCTTTTTATAATCTTTAAAATCATCCTCGTCGTAGCCGTTGGTAACTACCTCTACATTTTTTGCACCTAATTCCAGTAATTCCTTCTTCCAGTTTTCACTTACGCTCAATACCAAATCAGCATGGGTTAGCACTTTCTTCTCTAACGATCGTTGCCGGTTACGAGCAAAAGTCGTCAATTTAAAAATATCCAGGTAATCAATGGTACTCCAGGGATCTCTGAAGTCGGCAATCCATCTCAACTGAAACCTCTTTTGAAGCTTTAGCCCGATTAAGTGTACGCTATGAGGCGGTCCTGTAGTAATCACACAATCTGGCTGGATTTCCTTTATCTTTTTCTTTAAGACTTTATATACCGGATTGACCCAAAACACTCTGGGATCAGGAATCATTAGGTTTCCGCGTAACCAAAGACTTAAGCTTTCAATCCAACTTTTATTCTTGCCATCAAAAAGAAATCCGGTGTTTACCTTTTCTTCTTTTTTCTTCCCAGTAATTAATTTAAATAGTTTGTAAGGCTCCCAAATTGGCACTTTAATTACCTCTATTTCTTCACTTATGTCTTTTTCTAACGACCGATCAATTGAAGGATAATCTGCGTTTTCAGGGGCAACAATTATAGGTTTCCATCCATAATCTGGCAGATATTTAGCAAATTTCAACCATCGCTGAACACCACCGCCTCCAGCTGGTGGCCAGTAATAAGTAATGATTAAAATTTTCTTCATGCCTATTTTTTGTAACAAAAGTAATATTCTTCCCTCTTTTCATGCAGTTTTGTGAAATGTTATTTGAAGAAATATAGCTCAACGACATTGAAACAGGTCAAATGCCCTCGGGAATATTAGAAATAATAACCAATGGGACCATCCTCCCACCCGATTAAGTCAGAGAGATGGCCGATTGGAGGGTCAATCGAACCGATTGAAGCAAAAAAATGAGCGATGGGAGGGTCAAATGACTGGTTGGCTCCTCAAACTGCCGATGGGAGAGTCAAAACTGTCGGGGGAACAGTAAAATCAAGGATTCTAAAGAATCAGCCCATTGCTTAATCGGCCACGTTTAGCACTGCCCGGCCCATATCAGCCACTGTTTTAGTGTATCTTTTCCTCCCTCATCAATAAAGAATCAAGCCGTAGATCCGTTTCTTTTTTACCTGTTAAATACTATTCTTACCGCATTTCCTGTTATTTTTATAAAATCTTAATTGATAGAATGAAATTCAACGACCTCAATAAACAATATAGCGCTTACCAAAACGAGATTGATGCTGCTATTCAGTCTGTGATTAAATCCACTTCTTTTATCAATGGAAATGAAATTAATTTGCTGGAATCAGAGCTGGCTGATTTTTCCGGAGCGAAACATGCAATTACTTGTAGTTCAGGCACCGACGCACTTCTATTGTCACTGATGGCATTAAACGTGCAACCAGCCGACGAAATTATTTGCCCGGCTTTCAGTTTTATCGCTTCGGCATCGATGGTGAGTTTTTATAAAGCCCGCCCCGTTTTTGTAGATGTTTCTCCAATCGATTTCAATATTGATGTCACCAAAATAGAAGAAAAGATTACACCTCAGACCAAAGGAATCATTGCCGTTTCGCTATATGGGCAGTGTGCTGATTTGGATGCGATCAATACCATTGCGAAAAAGTATGGACTGTGGGTGATCGAAGATGGTGCACAATCGTTTGGAGCGGTATATCACGGCAAACGCTCTTGCTCAATTACCGACATCGCCACAACCAGTTTCTTTCCCGCCAAACCTCTGGGATGTTATGGCGATGGAGGTGCAATTTTCACGAATGATAGTAAGTTGGCAAACAAGATAAAGATGCTTCGTTCACACGGGCAAAAAAAACGCTATGTTCATAAATACATCGGAATCAATGGTCGAATTGACACCATCCAAGCGGCCATCCTTCGGGTAAAATTGAAGTATTTTGAAAACGAAATAGAAAGACGCCAACAAGCTGCCGAGCTCTATTTACAACTGCTGGACGGAAAGTTATTGCTACCTGAAATTGCTGAAGGACGCGAAAGTGTTTGGGCACAATACACAGTAATGCTGGAAAACAGAGATCAGCTCAAAGAAAATTTGACAAAACTCGCAATTCCTACTAGCATTCACTACCCAATTATTCTCCCAAAGCAAGAAGCATTTCAGGATGACATATTGAAAGACGACGAATTTGAAGTGGCTAGTTTACTTTCAGAAACGGTACTTTCTCTCCCAATTCATGCGTTTATAACCGAAGAAGAAGTTAAATTCGTGTCAAAATCTTTAATAGAATCGCTCCATGGATGATCTCAAGGTGTATTTTGCTCACGAAACAGCCTGTGTAGACGAAGGTGCAGAAATTGGAAAAGACACCAAAATCTGGCACTTTAGTCATGTGATGTCTGGTGCTCAAATCGGTGAAAGCTGTGTGCTTGGTCAGAACAGTTATGTCGGCGGAAAAGCAAAAATCGGCAATCGGGTCAAAATTCAGAATAATGTGAGTGTGTACGATTCGGTGATTTTGGAAGATGATGTTTTTTGCGGCCCAAGCTGTGTGTTTACTAATGTTGTGAATCCCCGTTCTTTTATTGAACGAAAAGCGGAATACCAAGAAACCCGGATTAAGCGAGGAGTTTGCATTGGCGCCAATGCAACTATTGTGTGTGGAGTCACCATTGGAGAGTATGCTTTTATTGGAGCCGGGGCTGTTATTACTAAAGATGTTAAACCGTATGCACTGATGGTTGGATTGCCTGCCATACAAAAAGGCTGGGTAAGTCAATCTGGAGCCACGTTGAATGAAAATCTACAATGCCCGGAGACCGGTGAAAAATATCAAGTTGTCAACAATCAATTGGAAAAAGAGAACGCATGAGCTTAAAAGAAACAATGCTTCAGAAAATTGTTGAGTCGAAAGAAGTGGTTGGAGTCATTGGCCTAGGATATGTTGGATTGCCACTAGCTGTGAGCTTTGCGTCTGAAGGCGTTCAGGTTATTGGCATTGAGAAATCAGAAGCGAAGGCCACCAAAGTTAATGCTGCTGAGAATTACATTAGCGATGTTAAAGATAACGATTTAACTTGCGTTATTGAAGGAGGGAAACTTGTCGCGACAACTGATTTTTCAAGATTGAATGATTGCGATGCGATTTTGATTTGCGTGCCGACCCCACTGGATATCTTCAAAAAACCAGATATAAGCTTTATTGAAGATTCGTGCAACTCAATAGCCAGGTATATGAAAAAAGGGACTTTTGTATGCCTGGAAAGTACAACTTACCCAACCACAACAGAAAATGTTATTCTTCCAATTTTAGAAAAGCAGTCTGGGTTAAAACATGGTGATGATTTCTGGCTGGCTTTTTCTCCCGAGCGTGTTGACCCGGGAAATAAACAATTCGTCACTAGAAACACTCCAAAAATACTGGGAGCCCTGACTGATGATGGACTGGAGATTGGGAAAGCCATTTATGCAAAAGCGATCGATTCGATTCACACCGTAAGCTCGCCACGGGTTGCCGAAATGGTTAAAATCTTGGAAAATACTTACCGGCTGGTAAATATCAGCCTGATTAATGAGTTGACTTTACTGTGTGGGAAGATGGACATCAACATTTGGGAGGTGATAGAAGCTGCAGCAACTAAACCATACGGATTTCAAGCATTTTATCCCAGCCCGGGAATTGGCGGACACTGCATACCCCTGGACCCATTCTACCTGGAGCATATCGCTAAAAAGTTTGGATTCGACCTTAGCATGATCCACACAGCCGGTCACATCAACAATATGATGGCACACCGGATGACCATCAAAATTACGTCTGCCTTAAACCGTCATAAAAAAGCGATTAACGGTAGCAAAATCCTTTTTTTGGGAGTGGCCTACAAACCGAATATCGATGATTCACGCGAATCCCCGGCTTTAAAAATTATGGATGAAGTCGCCAAAAAAGGCGGCGATGTTTTTTATTCAGATCCATTCATTCTGGAAGCTACAACCGATGAAGGTCGCATCTATCAATCTTCAGAATATTCCGCTAAGTCGTTAGGTGAAGTTGACTGTGTAGTTGTCAGCACCAATCATGACGTATTTGAAGCTGATTTCATTGAAAAAAATTCGAAATTGATCATCGATTTAAGAAACCTGATTAAAAATCCTTCTGATAAAGTATATAAGCTGTAATGAAAAATTTTGCCTTAATAGGAGCTGCCGGCTACATTGCCGAAAGACACATGCGAGCAGTAAAAGAAACCGGGAACAGGATTGTGGCGACGACCGATACTTTCGACGTAATGGGGCGTATGGATAGCTTTTTCCCAGAAGCTGAGTTTTTTCTTGATTTTAATACGTTTGAGAAATTCCTATTCGAAGAACAAAAAACGGATCAACCTATTGAATACGTCAGCATCTGCTCTCCAAACTATATGCATGCTCAGCATATTCAATCGGCATTAAATAATGATACTTTTGCGATTTGCGAGAAGCCTTTGGTTCTGTATCCTGAGGAAATTGAAGCGATTGAAAAAACGCAACTTTCCACCGGAAAGAAAGTATTCAATATCTTGCAGCTTCGCCTTCACCCAACCATTATTGCCTTGCGAGAAAAGATCAAAAACGGACCGAAAGACAAAATTTACGATATTGACTTGACATACATTACCTCGCGCGGGAAGTGGTACCACAAAAGCTGGAAAGGCGACATCGATAAGTCTGGCGGCATAGCCACAAATATTGGAATTCATTTTTTTGATATGCTACAGTGGATTTTTGACGAAGTGCAAAATAGTACTGTACATTTATACGAAGCCGATAAAGCTGCCGGCTTTTTACAACTAAGAAATGCGCGTATTCGCTGGTATTTAAGTCTAGACCATAAGGATATTCCTCTCGAAGCAAAGAAACGGGGGATGCAGACATATCGATCAATATCTATTGAAGGCGACGAAATCGAATTCAGTGGAGGCTTTACCGATCTGCACACCCAAACTTATCAGCAAATTTTGTCAGGGAATGGATTCGGATTAGAAGATGCTAAACCCTGCATTGTACTGACGCACAAGATAAGAAACACGAAGCCAGTTGGTGCAATTGGCGATTTCCACCCAATGGTAATAAAATGAAGAAGCCGCTTCCTGGGGGGAAAGCGGCTTTTGAGGTAATAAACTAATTAATTTTAGTTGAGGATATTTTGATATTGTTCATTGACCAATTCTGGAAGAAAATCGGCAATTAATGCCAATGCTCGTTCACGGTCAACTTGAGACATCAAAATAATTTTTTGATTAGCCAATTTGTCTTCATTAATCACTTGGTTGTTTAAACTTTCGGGAACGATCAGGTCTGAAGAGTCCATTGAGCGGGCACCAAATCCCTTTTTCGAACTGACATACTTTACTTCGAAATACTTGGTGCGAACAATGTATTCGTCACCTCTTCTGGTTTCTTTCAACAAAACCTCAACGGGTCTTTTTGATTCTCCATAGGTAATTTCCCAACTTTTCTGAAAGGTTTTGCCAGGTTCGAAATCGACTTTTGAGGAAATCTTATATTCATCAACAAAATCAGTTTCGCCACCAGCGAAAACGCTCAACGAGCATGCAAAAAATGCAACAAATAGCAAGCTAATAATTCTGTTTCTCTTTTTCATGTTGTAGATTTTAAACATTCATGATTATTTATCAAACACCCCCGGACAATGTTTATATTGATATCAATACACCTATCCGGTTTCATCTTCAATTGTTAGATGTGATCCTAACAGCGGCAAATTTAAAGGCATAATTATTACTAAAACCTGACAAAATGCATGTTTTTATTTTGTTAATAAGCTTTAACTTTCAAATTGAAAGTTAAAGCTTATACTTAAATACTAAAATGATTACATTAAGTCTTTAAAAACTTATTATTCGGCAAATAAATGAAATATCACTTACAGTTTTTTTAAAGATATTTTAAAACATGAAATGACAGCTATTATTAGATATGAAGTGCATTTAAGAATCATTTTATCACGAGATTAGCGGCAATTAAATTAAATACTGTATCAATATGTAACAATTTGACACAACACTACGCAAAATAGAAAAATAAAAACTTCCCTGACACGATAATTATCATCATTTGGCAGGTATAATGCAAAAAAGGGTGGTTTCAAAATTGAAACCACCCACATCTATATTGATTTATTTTCTTGAAATCTCTACTTCAATTTTGCAAACAGAGCTTTAAAATTGACTTGAGAAGCTACGACTTCTTTTAGATTAGCAATTGGCAAACGCTCTTGTTGCATGGTGTCACGATAACGAATTGTTACTGTTTGATCTTCCAATGTTTGATGATCAACGGTAACGCAGAAAGGTGTTCCAACAGCATCCTGACGACGATATCGTTTACCAATCGAGTCTTTCTCATCATATTGGCAATTCAAATCAAACTTCAGATCATCTATAATTTCGCGCGCTTTTTCAGGCAGCCCGTCTTTTTTCAATAATGGCATAACGGCAAGTTTTACAGGGGCCAAAGGTGCTGGTAATTTCAAGACTACCCGAGTATCTTTTTTACCATTGGCGTCTTCCAGCTCCTCTTCGAAATACGAAGCCGACATAATTTGCAGAAACATGCGGTCGACACCAATTGATGTTTCAACTACAAAAGGCACATAAGACTTGCCTAGTTCCGGATCGTAATATTGAATTTTTTTACCTGAGAACTTCTGATGTTGCGATAAATCAAAGTCAGTGCGAGAATGGATTCCTTCAACTTCTTTAAAGCCGAAAGGAAATTTGTATTCGACATCAACGGCAGCATTGGCATAGTGAGCCAATTTCTCATGCTCATGAAAGCGATAATTGTCATCGCCAAAACCAAGAGCACGGTGCCATTTCATTCGGGTTTCTCTCCATTTATCAAACCATTCTAATTCCGATCCGGGACGAACGAAGAATTGCATTTCCATTTGTTCGAACTCACGCATACGGAAAATAAACTGACGAGCCACAATCTCATTTCGGAAAGCTTTACCAATTTGAGCAATCCCAAAAGGTATTTTCATACGTCCGGTTTTCTGCACATTAAGGTAGTTAACAAAAATCCCCTGAGCTGTTTCCGGGCGAAGGAAAACTTTTAAAGCGCCATCAACGGTCGATCCCATTTCAGTCCCAAACATCAGGTTAAACTGGCGAACATCAGTCCAGTTTCGGGTTCCGCTAACCGGACACACAATCTCCTGATCAACAATAACTTGCTTCAACTCTGCCAGATCATTATCATTTAGTGCCTTTGCAAAACGCTCATGCAATTCATCCCATTTTTTCTGATTTGCTATAACACGGGGATTAGTTTCGCGAAATTGCTTTTCGTCAAACGCATCACCAAAACGCTTTTGAGCCTTGGCAACTTCCTTGTTCATTTTATCCTCGAATTTGGCTAGCTGATCCTCAATCAACACATCTGCACGGTAGCGCTTTTTCGAATCTTTATTGTCAATCAAGGGATCGTTAAATGCATCGACGTGACCGGAAGCTTTCCAGATAGTTGGGTGCATAAAAATAGCCGAATCCAATCCAACCACATTTTCGTGTAGCATCACCATACTATCCCACCAATATTTTTTGATGTTATTTTTAAGTTCAACTCCATTCTGACCATAGTCGTAAACCGCTCCAAGTCCATCGTAAATTTCACTCGATTGAAAAACGAATCCATACTCTTTGCAATGAGCTATCAGCTTCTTAAAAATATCTTCCTGAGCCATAAAATCTTTATTAATATATCTGTTTGAAATTAATCTACCTCTTCAAAATCAACATATTCTCCTTCATCATTCGAAAACTCCCCCCCCCCGGACTTGTTCCCTTCAATGGTAACATCTCCTTCTTTTCTGGACTTTTTCTGATTGTTGAAATTGTTTGATTGTCTGGGCTGATTGAAAAACAATGGAAGGACTAATCTCCTAATAAAGCGAATCAGATAATAAATCACTATAATTACAAAAAGTGTCTTAACGAAATTTACGAAAAACAAAATCACATTTAATTGTTCCATATCTCTTGAAAATCAGCGGACGTAAAATTAGCAATTAATTATGAATTCGAAATTTTGCTACGCGAGAATCTTCCCGACAGTAATAATCTATTAATATGAAGCAACCATGATCAAAATTTCGCTCACCCAGAAGGATGATTATTTGGGAGTTCCTTGCGTTGGAGCACTAAACGACAGCATTACAATGGAGTACGAAAATTACACGAACTTAAAATGAAAAATATAGACACATGAAATTTTAGAATATTTTTACCTTTGGACAAAATATGAGAAAAATGACGGCATACAAACGTATATTATTAAAGCTGAGTGGCGAGTCTTTAATGGGGAATCAGTCCTACGGAATTGACCAAAGCCGATTGAATGAATACGCTGAGCAAATTAAAGAAGCGGTTGCGCTTGGCGTACAAATAGGAATTGTGATTGGCGGAGGAAACATCTTCAGAGGGTTGAGTGGAGCGACCCAGGGTTTCGACCGTGTAAAAGGCGACCAAATGGGAATGCTTGCCACAGTTATCAACAGCCTGGCATTGAACTCAGCGCTAATTGCTCATGGCGTAAAATCAAAAGTACTGACCGCTATTCGCATGGAGCCGGTTGGGGAATTTTACTCGAAAGACAAAGCCATTGAAACACTGGAAAGCGGAGTTGTCGCCATTTTTTCTGCAGGAACAGGAAATCCTTATTTTACAACCGACACCGGCTCCTCCTTACGTGGAATCGAAATTGAGGCCGATGCGATGTTTAAAGGAACTCGTGTTGACGGAATTTATACGGCAGATCCTGAAAAAGACCCGAATGCCACCAAGTATGATAAGATCTCATTTGACCAGATTTATCATCAGGGATTAAAAGTAATGGATCTAACAGCGACAACCATGTGCAAGGAAAACAAGCTTCCGATTGTTGTTTTCAATATGGATGTAAAAGGAAATTTGATTAAGGTATTGGAAGGTGAAAACATCGGCACACTGGTTCATCTATAAGAAATTCCACAGAGCATATTTTGATTAAAAAAGTTAAGATTTTTCAAAATTCTCTAAATTTTTCTATATTTGCTCACAGCACAAAAATGAACTGATCATCTGAACATGGAAGAGGAATTAGAATTAATAATTGAGGTCTGCAAAGAAAAAATGGAAGCTGCCATTGATCACCTGGAAAATGAATTGGTTCATATCCGTGCTGGCAAAGCTTCTACAAGAATGTTAGATGGAATCGTGATTGACTACTACGGCAGCATGACTCCTTTAAATCAAGTAGCAAACCTGAGCACTCCTGATGCTCGAACAATTGCGATACAACCCTGGGAAAAAGCAATGATTGCTCCCATTGAAAAAGCAATAATGAATGCGAATTTAGGATTGAATCCTGAAAATAACGGTGAAATTATTCGCATAAACGTACCGCCCCTAACTGAGGAAAGGCGCAAAACACTGACTAAGCAAGTTAGCCAGGAAGGTGAAAAAGCCAGAATTAGTATTCGTGGTGCAAGAAAAGAGGCTAACGAAAGTTTGAAAAAGCTTTTGAAAGATGGCCTGTCCGAAGACCTGGAAAAAGATGCCGAATTAGAAGTACAACAAATGACTGATAATTACGGTAAAAAGGTTGACGACTTATTAGAAGATAAAAATCAAGAGATTTTAACAATATAATTGTTTCTAGTTTTCTGTTTTCTGAACATTGTTTAATTGTTTTCATGGCTTTGAGGCAGCTTAATTAGGCTGCCTCTTTTTTTGTCTTTACTCTCCTCTTCAGTGAGAGAATATTTTAGCCTTTATAAAGCTTCCCTCCACTTAATTTTTCATCCTTTATTTTTATATCTCTTCACTTTCGTTAATTTTAGAATGCTAATGATTGGATCAAACCAAACACACGAACAGATGAAAATTACAAAATTTAGTTGTTGGGAGAAAAAGTCAATTTTCATTACCCCGGAACTAAGTTTGAAAGTGACTTTTTTAACTTAATACATTCAAAATAAAACGATAAGCATGCAAGGTTTAATAGATTATCACATGCACAGCATATTGTCTGACGGAAAGAATACTTTTGAAGAAATGGTAGTCAGAGGGATTGAATTAGGGCTTGACGAAATTGGTTTTAGTGACCATGTTTGCCTAAAACCGGTTTCGTGGGCTGTTTCTCCAATCGATATTCCTGTTATGACTGAGCAAATTCTTGAGCTTCGTGATAAGTATAGTGATCAAATTAAAGTTCTTTATGGGGTTGAAATGGACTACTTCCCAGGCAAGGAAGATGAAATACATGAGCTAATCACAAGTCTTCCATTGGATTATGTCATTGGCTCCGTTCATTTTATAGGCGACTGGAATTTTGACACCGACAAATCACTTTATGGAAAATGGACAAATGACGAGCTATATCAGATGTATTATGAGCTGATTCAACTCGCAGCTAATTCTGGTCTATTTGACACCATTGGACATCTTGATATTATCAAGAAATTCAGAATTTATCCCGAGAGTGATTTGTCTGAGCTAGTTGAAGAAACCCTCAAAACAATCAAAGAAAACAACCTGGTTGTGGAGCTCAATACCGGAGGGTTGGATCGACCTTGCGCCGAGCTGACGCCAAATCCGTATATCGTAGAACGATGTTATCGCCATCACATTCCGATGACCATCTCATCAGACGCGCATAGCACAAAACAAATAACCAGGCATTACGAAACTGGACTGACTTTGATGAAGAAAGTTGGGTTCGAAAAAATTGCGACTTTTGAAAACCGGGAACGAAAAATGATCCAAATTCTGTAATAACCCAAACAAATGAACGTTAGCAGCATACATATTCAGCTTTAAACTGACAAATGGACAAGGCTGCTTTTAATAGAAGTTGTATATTTGAGCCCAAATTTTTGTGAATGAACAAACCCAAGGGAAGCATACTAAAGAAGATTAACAGCCCTGCGGATTTAAGAAAGTTAAAACCGGAAGACTTAACATTGTTGTGTGACGAGCTGCGACAGTTCATTATTGATGAGGTTTCAACAAACCCTGGTCACCTCGGTGCCAGCTTAGGTGTTGTCGAATTAACAGTAGCACTTCACTATATCTACCAAACCCCATACGACCAACTCATCTGGGACGTTGGACATCAAGCGTATGGTCATAAAATATTGACTGGGCGGAGAGATATATTTCACACGAATAGAAAATACAAAGGAATCAGCGGGTTTCCAAAACCAGCAGAAAGTGAATATGATGCGTTTGGCGTAGGACATGCAAGCACTTCAATTTCAGCAGCCTTAGGAATGGCAGTGGCCTCCTCAGTAAAAAAAGAAAAAGACCGTAAAATTGTCGCCGTTATTGGTGATGGATCTATGACTGGCGGCATGGCTTTCGAAGGGCTAAACAATGCTGCATCTAATAATTCTGACGTTCTCATCATTTTAAACGACAACAACATGGCTATCGACCCCAACGTTGGCGGAGTTAGTAGCTATTTACTTAACATCTCAAAGTCGAAGCAATACAATAAACTCAAAAACGATGTTTGGGATGGACTGGGGAAACTCAACGGGTTTGGCCCCAAAGCACGTCGCTTGGTTCAGAAAACCGAAGGTGCATTAAAATCCTATCTCCTGAAAGAGTCCAATCTTTTTGAAAGTTTAGGGATCCGGTATTTTGGGCCGATTGATGGGCACGATATTGAATACCTGACTAAAGTTCTTCGCGACTTACGCGATATTCAGGGGCCAAAGCTCCTGCACATCATTACCAAAAAGGGAAAGGGATTCAAGCTGGCAGAACTGAACCAAACAGTTTACCACGCCCCCGGGAAATTTGATAAAACAACCGGCAAAATTATTGGTTGCGAGTGCGAGCTGAACAAACCTCCCAAATTTCAGAATGTATTTGGAAATACCCTGATAGAGCTTGCTGAAAAAAATCCTAAAATTGTTGGTGTCACTCCGGCGATGCCTACAGGTAGTTCGTTAAACATCATGATGGAGAAAATGCCCGATCGTGCTTTTGATGTTGGCATTGCAGAGCCACATGCGGTTACGTTTTCTGCGGGAATGGCTATTCAGGGAATGATTCCTTTTTGCAATATCTATTCTTCTTTTATGCAGCGGGCTTACGACCAAATCATTCATGATGTGGCCATTCAGAATTTAAATGTTGTTTTTTGCCTCGACCGGGGAGGATTGGTTGGTGCCGATGGAGCTACTCACCACGGGGTTTTTGATTTAGCTTATATGCGGAATATTCCGAACATGACGGTGTCGGCTCCGATGGATGAAATTGAATTGCGAAACATGATGTACACCTCTCAGCATCATAACATGGGTCCTTTTTCAATTCGCTATCCTCGCGGCTGTGGCTGCAAAGTTAATTGGAGGCAACCATTCGAATTAGCTGAAGTAGGCAAAGGACGATTGCTTACCGAGGGAGACGATTTGGCAGTGCTAACCATTGGAACCACCGGAATAGCAGCTTCGCGTGCAGTAAAGTCATTGCATAAGAAAGAATTCTCTGTTGCTCATTACGATATGCGATATGTAAAACCGCTGGATGAAGAGTTATTGCACCAGATTTTCAAGAAATTTAAACAAGTTATCACCATTGAGGACGGAGTGATTCAAGGTGGGTTTGGCACGGCTGTCTTAGAATTTATGTCATCAAATAACTATTACTCAAAGCTGGTCCGCATGGGAGTCCCCGATCATTTTGTTGAACATGGAACACCGGAAGAATTGCACCGAGATTGTGGCTTCGATCAAAAAGGAATTTACAACAAGTGTATAGAATTACTTCAAGGATAATTACAATTTCTCTGAGTAGGAATACTTTTTAAATACGCGATTCGTTTAGCATGCAGAACTAAACTCGACAATCTTGGAACTCTATTTTAAAAAACGACGCTGGAAGATCTTGTTGCTATTGGCAGCTGTGCTCATTGGGGCAGGCTCTTTAATTTATACCAATTGGCTGGTTAATCAAATGTCGGTTCAGGAGCGCAAAAGTGTTGAATTATGGGCCGAAGCGATGACGCGATTAGTTGATACTGAGCGTGGAGCAAATCAAGACCTTACCTTACTTCAAGGAATCATTGAAAACAACACGTCCATTCCTATTATTTGGACCTCAGCCGATGATGATATTCTGGGAGACAGAAATATTAGATACAACGAGAAACGAAAAAATGTAGTCCTGCAACATGAATTGCAGAAGATGAAAGGTCAAAAAGACCCCATTGAAATTGTCCTTTCTGAAAATACAGTTCAATACCTCTATTATCGCGATTCAAACCTATTACAGAATTTACGTTATTTTCCATTAGCACAGTTTGGTGTAATTATGCTCTTCATAACCGTTTCGTACTTTGCGTTCAGCTCTTCACGAAAAGCCGAGCAAAACCAGGTTTGGGTGGGCATGTCGAAAGAAACAGCCCACCAGCTGGGCACGCCCATCTCATCGTTAATGGCGTGGATCGAAATTCTGAAAATGAAAGAAATTGACGAGACAACTATTTCTGAAATCGAAAAAGATGTTTCGCGCTTGGAGAAAATTACTGAGCGTTTCTCAAAAATTGGCTCAAGACCGGAATTATTGACCGACGACCTCAAAAAGGTACTAAATTCTTCGGTGAGTTATCTTGAAAACAGGTGTTCCCAAAAAGTAAAGTTTATCCTCGACATGGATGAAAATACATACTACGATGTTCCGCACAATGCAGCTTTGTTCAGTTGGGTAATCGAAAATTTGTGCAAAAATGCCATTGATGCCATTGATTCAGATGGCGTTATAAGTCTTCATCTTACTAAGAAAAATTCGAACTTGGTTTTAGATATTTCGGATAATGGAAAAGGGATTTCAAAATCGCAATTTAAAACGATATTCGAGCCTGGTTACACAACTAAAAAAACGAGGATGGGGACTTGGGCTTTCACTGGCAAAGCGGATCATCGAGAACTATCACAAAGGAAAAATTTTCATTAAACATTCTGAAATTGGGAAGGGTACAACTTTCCGGATTGTCCTCCCAACGAGTTGACTTTTCAACATCGAAAAATTCAATAATCTACTGACGGAAAGATTTTTGCAGAAAAGCAGGTTTTCGATATTAAAAAAATCAGATAATTTTCACTGTTTGTTTATTTTTTATACTTTTGCAACACTTTTTCCCAAGCAATGGCAAATTTAAAAGCATATAACATTGCACTCAAAGGACTTGGAACGGGAGAGCATAGTTTCAACTATCAGGTAGAACGAAAGTTTTTTGAGTATTTCGACGGAGGAATCGCCGAGGATGGCGACGTAAGCGTAGTGTTGAAGTTGGAAAAACAGAGTTCATTAATTGTTCTTTGGTTTCATGTTAAAGGAACGGTAAAAATACAATGTGATCGCTGTCTTGACTTGTTTGACCAGCCGATTGAAAGTGAGAACACGGTTTACATTAAGTATGGTGAAGAAAAATATGAAGAAGGCGACGATGTTGTCTGGATTCCTCCAGACGAATCACACATCAATGTCGCCAAGCTCATTTATGACTTCATCATCTTGTCCATTCCAATAAAGCATGTTCATTCGGATGATGAAAATGGCAACAGCCTTTGTAATCCGGAGATGTTGAAAAAATTAGCCCAGATGTCTGTTAAGGTTGAAGAAGAAAAACCAACAGACTCGAGATGGGACGAGTTAAAAAAATTATTAGATAACAAATAAAGACTTTAAAAAATGGCACATCCAAAACACAAAACATCAAAATCCAGAAGGGATAAGAGAAGAACACACTACAAAGCAACGCCTTCAACACTTTCTACGTGTTCTAATTGTGGCGCTACTGTAAAATACCATACTGTTTGTGGAGAATGTGGTTACTACAGAGGCAAGCTAGCAATCGAAAAAGACGTAATCGTTTAAGACCCTCATCATATGATCAGAAGATTATTCTTCTGATCTTTTTTTACCCTCCAAATAAACTTTTCGAACATTTTAATTGATTGTTTTAAAACGACTTACGGTAATTGTTTTGCTCAATTTTCTTTGCTGTTCGAATTTTTCACCCTATCTTTCGCCATCTTTTTTAAACAAATTTTGTTACTCAATTAGCAATCGCTTTTTGTGATTTTAATTTACAAGCTAATTGATTGATTAATGTATAGATTATGCAAGAGACACGTGCTGCAATTACAGGCATTGGAGCCTATTTGCCAAGTTATAGGCTGACCAATGAAGAGATAAGCACTATGGTTGACACCACCGATGAATGGATCATGCAACGCATCGGAATTAAAGAAAGACGCATCCTAAAAGAGAAAGGTAAAGCCACCTCCGATATGGGAACCGAGGCAGTAAAACAACTGCTAGAGAAAACAAACACCAGACCCGATGAAATTGAGCTGCTAATTTGTGCTACAATTACTCCTGATCGGCCATTTCCGGCAACAGCAAACATTATCAGTCGAAAAGCCAGATTAACAAATGCCTGGAGTTATGATATTAGTGCTGCATGCTCCGGATTTGTTTTCGCCCTTACAACTGCAGCAAAATTTATTGAAAGCGGACAGTATAAAAAGGTGATTGTTGTTGGAGCTGATATGATGTCGGCCATTACAGACTATACAGACAGGTCTACTTGCCCGTTATTTGGTGATGGAGCCTCAGCCGTATTGCTTGAACCAACCACTGAAGATGTTGGAATTATTGACCACTTGAATCATACTGATGGCAAAGGTCGTCATTACTTACACATTAAGGCTGGCGGATCAAAAATACCAACTACCCCCGAAACGTTAGAGCAACGGTTGCAATATGTGCATCAAGACGGACAAACGGTTTTTAAATCCGCAGTATCGCGAATGGCTGATGTGGCAGTTGAAATTATGAACAAACATGACATCACCCCGGAAAAATTAGCATGGCTTGTTCCTCATCAAGCAAATATGCGGATCATTGACGCTGTTGCTCGGCGCATGAAAATAAGCCGTGAGCAAGTAATGATCAATATTGAAAATTACGGAAACACTACGGCAGCCACAATTCCGCTTTGCCTCTACGATTACGAAAATCAACTGAAAAAAGGAGACAATGTTATTTTGGCTGCTTTTGGAGCAGGTTTTACATGGGGATCCATGTACCTAAAATGGGCATACGACACGAATAAATAATATCTATATTCAATAACCAAAAGATATGATCTCATGAGCCGATTGCTAATTCAAAGTCATCAAGAATTTGAGCAATATCTTGGTAAAAAATTGGGAGTTTCCGACTACCATACAATTACACAAGATCAGATAAACAAGTTTGCTGATGCTACATTGGATCACCAATGGATCCACACTGACCCTGAGCGAGCCAAAAAAGAAGGTGCCTTTGGAAGCACTATAGCACATGGATATTTAACAATCTCGCTGTTGCCATTAATGTGGGAACAAGTTGTAGATGTCCGCAACTTCAAAATGCTTGTCAACTACGGAATCGACCAATTTAAATTTGGAGCACCGGTTTTGGTAAACAACAACGTTCGCACCCACGTTTGGTTAAAAGAATGTACCAACTTACGTGGTATTAGCCGGATAAAACTTCGAGTTCAAATGGAAATTGAAGGAAGCAAAAAACCAGCCTTCGATGGCTCAATCACTTTCCTTTATCATTTTAACAGTTAGCTTTTTGAGGCACTGGTTCTTCTTGATTAAACCATAATTAAACGTTTTTCATATTTCACCGGGAAATCGAATCAGCCTAAAAAATTGATTAACAACCAATTGACTTACATCGTCTTAAGATTTTGCGCTTTGAATTCAAGATTGAAACAAATAAATAGTATTTAATCAGTTTCTTAGTATATTTGATGCTGTTCAAAAAAGCAAACACAATGGCAAAAGCAAACAACAATACTGACTCTCAAGGAATTAATCTAATAGGCAAGGGTACGTGCATTACTGGAGATGTGGCTTCTGATGGAGATATTCGGATTGATGGAGAATTGAATGGAAACCTGGATTGTTCAGGGAGAGTCGTTATTGGAGTTTCAGGCAAAGTAACCGGTGAAATTAAATGTAAAAACTCTGAAATTTCGGGCTATCAAAAAGGAAAGCTTAAAGTTGAGCAACTATTAAGTCTCAAATCTTCATCAAAAGTATATGGTGAAATAAGCACGGGAAAATTAAGCATCGAACCTGGTGCACTGTTCTCCGGGTCGTGTGTAATGGGCGAACAAACAAAGCATGAAGGATCCGGAGAACCCAAAAAGGCCTAAGAAGAATTTTAACGATTTTATCCGATATTCCAGCTTGGCTTTTGAGATGATTGCCATCATGGGGATTGGAGTTTTTGTAGGCTACTTAATCGACCATTGGCTTGAGCTTTCATTTCCCGCTTTTACACTTGGGCTTATGATTTTATCGGTTATCGCTGCAACTTACTACGCAATTAAAAACTTTTTGAAATGAATGTATTCATGAAGCGATTTCTTGTTCGCTCGATTATAGTATCTGTTACTCTTTTTTTTATCGGGTGGATTGTTTATAGTCAGATTGTTCCACAATACTACCACATCATTTTTCCCTTCATTATTATTTTCTTCTTTCTTACAACAAACATTGTTCATTTTTATTTGTTACAGATTGCCGATAAGAGTGTACCAAAGTTCTCTGCACGATTTATGGTTTTGAGCACCTTAAAAATGTTCTTTTATCTGGTTGTAGGTATTGGATATATTGTTATTAGTAATGTAAATGTAAAAGCTTTTTTAATCAATTTCCTAGCGGCTTATGTGATATATACAATTGTAGAAGTTGCTGAGATTAGCCACGTTGTAAAGGTGAAAAAATAGCTTGACCTGATTGATTTTTTTAGTAATTTGCGACCACTTTGTTGAAGCGACATTCTGACCGATTTATACTTTATGAAAGCAACAAAAACACGAATATACTTCACCGCATGGTTATTCTTTATATTGACATTTAGCTTGACTTCCGAATCAGTTTTTGCTGAAAATGAACAACATGAATTAGACACTACAAAGCATGCCGAAACAGGTTTTAACCCTGGTGATTTTGTTATGCACCACGTATCTGATGCTTTTGAATGGCACATTGCAACATTTGGTGAAACACATATCAGTATTCCGCTACCAATTATTTTATACAGCGAAAACAGTGGATGGCACTTCTTCTGGTCTTCAAAATTTCATCATGGCGAAGTTGTCTACAAAAATTTCGAGATCGCACACCATGGCGATAACTCCGGAAAAATTGTTGAGCTTGACGAACATGGCGAAGTTGTCGGATTACCAATTGATTTATCAATCACGAAGACTGTTGCCGGTGTAATTTTTAGTGTAATACTACTTCTATGGATATTCCTGTCGGTTGCAAAATCAGCAAAACGAAATGCCAATCAAGCTCCCAAAGGACTTCAAAACCTCATTGAACCGATCATCCTCTTTTTAAGAGACGAAGTAGCAAAACCTGCAATTGGAGATAAAAAATATGAGAAATTCATGCCCTTTTTATTGTCTTTGTTCTTTTTCATACTCATGAACAATTTCATGGGACTGATCCCGATTTTCCCCTTTGGAGCCAATGTAACCGGTAATATTGCAGTAACCATGGCATTAGCATTATTCACTTTTGCTGTAACAACAATCAACGGAAATAAACATTACTGGAAAGAAATATATAATCCTGACGTTCCCTGGTGGCTGAAATTCCCCATCCCTCTGATGCCAATTGTCGAATTATCGGGAGTAGTCACAAAACCATTTGTATTAATGGTTCGTTTATTTGCCAACATGATGGCCGGACACATGATCGTGACCGTGTTTGTCAGTATAATATTCATATTTGCTAATTTAATGGGGCCTGCTGCCGGTGCTGCTATTAGTCCAGTATCTGTTGCGTTTTCAGTATTCATTCTTTTATTGGACGTACTTGTATCCTTTATTCAAGCTTATGTATTTACCTTACTGGCCGCCCTGTATTTTGGCATGGCAACATCAGAACATCACTAGTTTAATCAAAATAAATTCAATCTTATGCTATCAACAATTTTAACAGTGATTTTACAAGCAGCCGCCGGTGCAAGTATCGGTAAAATGGGTGCTGCTTTAGGTGCAGGCTTAGCTGCAATTGGCGCAGGTATGGGAATTGGCCGTATTGGTGCCAGCGCAATGGAAGCAATTGCTCGTCAACCAGAAGCCAGCGGAGATATTCGTTCAAATATGATCGTATCTGCGGCTTTGATTGAGGGTGTGGCATTTTTTGCTGTAATCATTTGTGCACTTGTAATTTTCGTATAACGAAATTCTTTTATTGTCGTCCGCTCCCGGGATTGCCGGGAGGCTGGATGACTTAAAAATTAAAAAAAACAAAAATTATGGGATTTGTTACTCCGGATTACGGAACCCTATTTTGGATGCTCATTATTTTCGGAATTGTATTATTCATTCTGAAAAAATTTGCCTGGAAGCCGATTCTTAGTGCTTTAAAAGATCGGGAGAACTCGATAGCCAATGCACTCTCGTCTGCTGATAGGGCACGTGAAGAAGTGAAAGACTTGAAAGCTGATCACGAAAAAATTATTGCTGAAGCAAGACGAGAGAAAGATATTATCCTGAAAGAAGCGAAGGAAGTAAAAGATGAATTATTAGCCGAAGCAAAAGAGCAGGCCGCCAGCGAAGGACAAAAAATAGTTGAAGCTGCCCGGCAAAAGATTGAGACAGAAAAGACAGCCGCAATTAGCGAAATGAAAAAGCAAATCGTTGATTTATCAGTTTTAGTTGCAGAGAAAATAATTCAAAAGGAATTAAAAAATAAGGATACTCAAGAAGGCATGGTTGAAGATCTTCTGAAAGATCTGAAATTGAAGTAAGCTTATGGATCATAGCAAAATAGCAGTTCGTTACGCAAAAGCATTTTTTAGTTTGGGCAAAGAGAAAAAACTCCTTGATAAACTGAAAAAAGATATGAGCGTGATTGCACATTTGACTGAAGACAGTGGTGAATTTCTTTTACTTCTCCGAAGTCCTGTCATCAAAACTTCACAAAAAGTAAAATTGCTAAAAACAATTTTCGAACAAAAGGTCACCGAGCAAACCCTGAATTTTATAATCCTTATTGCTGAAAATAAACGCGAAGCACATGTCCCCAGTATTTGCCGTAACTTCTTGGAACTATATCGTAAGGAACAAGGCATTAAAACAGCTACAATTACCAGCGCAATTTCGTTGCGGAAGGATATTATCTTACAAATACAAAAGAAACTGGAAAGAGAATTCAACACAAAAATTGAATTGGGAGAACGAGTAAATAGCGACCTTATTGGTGGATTTGTCTTGAGAGTAGACGACCGTCAAATTGATGCAAGCATTGCCACGCAATTGCGCAAGGTTAAAGAGAACCTATTACAAACAGAAATCAACAAGTAAAAATATACACAATGGCTGATATTAGACCCGCAGAAGTATCCGCAATTTTAAAACAACAGCTCGAAGGCTTTCAATCGGAGGCCGAACTGGAAGAAGTAGGAACAGTACTCCAGGTAGGCGATGGTATTGCCCGCATTTATGGGCTATCAAACGTCGAAGCAAACGAAATGATTGAGTTTGAAGACGGCGTGAAAGGAATTGTTTTAAACCTTGAAGAGGACAATGTTGGAGCAGTACTTTTGGGTTCTTCATCAAACATTAAAGAAGGCGACACAGTAAAGCGACTACAGCGTATCGCCTCGATTAATGTAGGCGAAGGACTTTTAGGTCGCGTAGTTAACACCATTGGTGAAGCAATTGACGGTAAAGGAGCTATTCAGGGTGAAACATTTGAACTTCCGCTCGAGAGAAAAGCACCAGGTGTTATTTATCGCCAACCAGTAACCCAGCCATTGCAAACAGGTATTAAAGCGATTGATGCCATGATCCCTATTGGTCGAGGACAACGTGAGTTGATCATTGGGGACAGACAGACTGGAAAAACAGCTGTTGCCATCGACACGATCATCAATCAACGCGAAAATTTTGAAGAAGGTAACCCGGTCTATTGTATTTACGTTGCTATTGGTCAAAAAGGATCAACAGTTGCAAATATAGCGGCCACGCTGGAAAAATATGGAGCCATGGACTATACGGTTATCGTATCGTCAACAGCTTCAGATCCGGCAGCACTGCAGTATTACGCACCTTATGCCGGCGCTACAATTGGCGAATATTTCCGTGATACCGGCCGCGACGCTTTGATTATCTTCGATGACCTGTCGAAGCAAGCCGTGTCTTATCGTGAAGTGTCACTACTACTCCGTCGTCCGCCAGGTCGTGAGGCCTATCCTGGAGACGTGTTTTACCTTCATTCTCGCTTACTGGAACGTGCTGCAAAAATCATCAATTCGGATAAAATTGCGGCTCAAATGAATGATCTCCCCGAATGCTTAAAAGATAAAGTTAAAGGAGGAGGCTCTTTAACCGCTTTGCCAATCATTGAAACCCAAGCAAGTGACGTTTCAGCCTATATTCCAACCAACGTAATCTCGATTACTGATGGACAGATCTTTCTGGAATCTAACTTGTTTAACTCAGGAGTTCGTCCGGCAATTAACGTGGGTATCTCCGTATCGCGTGTGGGTGGTAACGCTCAGGTAAAAGCAATGAAGAAAATCGCCGGAACATTAAAACTTGACCAGGCACAGTTCCGTGAATTGGAAGCCTTCTCAAAGTTTGGATCTGATCTTGATGCAGCAACCATGCGTGTGTTAGATAAAGGGAGCAAGAACGTCGAAATTCTGAAACAGGGACAGTATACTCCTATTAAAATCGAGCACCAAATTGCTATAATATACTGTGGTACAAAGGAATTACTGCGAAACGTACCGGTTATTAAAGTAAAGGAATTTGAGAAGGAGTTCATTGAATTATTAGAAATGCAATATCGTTCGACACTGGACGAGTTGCGAAAAGGTACCTTGAACGACGAAATCACCGGAGTGTTGGAGAAAGTTGCAAAGGAAGTTGCAGAACGCTTCAAATAGTCGAATGATTGAAAACTCGTTTTCAATTCATATAATCACTCAATGAAATAAAGAGATGGCCAGTTTAAAAGAAATACGCACACGAATTTCATCCGTTAAAACCACACGGCAGGTAACCAGTGCCATGAAAATGGTGTCGGCGGCAAAACTGAAAAAAGCGCAGAATGCCATATTGCAAATAAGACCGTATGCAGACAAGCTTCATGAAATACTTTCGTCGCTTAGTGGAAGTCTAGAAAACAGCGAAGAATCGGTTTTTACGCAACAGCGTTCGCCTGAGAAAGTTCTAATAGTGCTGATTAGCTCAAACCGGGGATTATGTGGTGCCTTTAACTCAAGCATTGCAAAAACTGCTTATGAGTTAGCTTCAAGTAAATATGCCAAGCAATTTAAATCAGGCCAATTGGATTTCTTTACTGTCGGAAAACAAGGGCAAAAATACCTCAAGTCACGAAAGATTCCGGTTAGTGATCAAGCCGACGAAATTTTCGACGCACTCACCTATGATACTTGTTCTGATCTGGCGACTATATTAATGAACGACTTCGTCTCCGGAAAATACGATCGAATTGAATTAGTGTATAATCAGTTTAAGAATGCGGCTGTTCAAATCTGCACCAAGGAGCAGTTCCTACCGGTTGAAATCTCGGAGGAGGACGACATGTCTGCAACAAACAGTCATTTCATTTATGAGCCATCTAAGGAGCAGATCGTTGAAGAATTAATACCAAAATCGTTGAAGGTTCAAATTTTCAAGGCACTGTTGGATTCGAATGCTGCTGAACATGGAGCTCGAATGACCGCTATGCACAAAGCAACGGACAACGCTACCGATTTGATTCACGACCTAACGCTGACATTCAACAAAGCCCGTCAGGCTGCCATTACCAATGCTATTTTAGAGGTAACAAATGGCGCTGAAGCCTTGAATGGTTAAAAGAAAATATCACATTAAAACGCATAAAAAAGGGGTTTCAAATTTGAAACCCCTTTTTGCTTATATCTCGTAAATTACTTTTGCTTACTCCGCAAGTGTAAAACGAATAAACTCAGTTACTGTCAAATCACCATCAACTGATTTTAGGTAATCTTTCACAGTTTGTTTGTTGTCTTTAACAAACGCCTGATTCAATAGCGTGTTTTCTTTGAAGAATTTGTTTAAAGAACCTTGAGCAATTTTATCAAGCATTGCTTCCGGTTTTCCTTCCTGACGAAATTTTTCCTTTGCAATTTCCAATTCTTTATCAATAACATCCTGAGAAACATCACTTTTGTCAACGGCAACCGGGTTCATTGCAGCGACTTGCATAGCTACATCTCTCATCACCTGAGTATCAACACCGCCTTTGTTGAAACCAACTAAAGTTGCTAGTTTATTACCTGGGTGAATATAAGGAACAACTGATTCAGCTTCGATTTTACCGTAGAGTGATATCTCGATTTTTTCGCCAATTACCCCGGTTTGCTCAGTTACGTGTGATTCAATTGAACGACCATCAAGCTCCAATGCTTTCAAAGCATCCAGATCAGCAGGTTTGTTTGCGATAGCAGCATCCAAAAACGACTTTGTTTTCTTAACGAAATCTTCGTTTTTTGCAACAAAATCAGTTTCGCAGTTAAGAACTACAATTGCTCCAAATTTACCATTTTCACTTACGCCAGCCAGTGCAGCACCTTCAGATGCTTCACGATCAGAACGTTTATTGGCTACTAATTTACCCTTTTCGCGGATAATTTGTACAGCGGCATCAAAGTCGCCATTTGCGTCGGCAAGGGCATTTTTACAGTCCATCATGCCGGCACCAGTTGCTTTACGCAACTTCATTACATCTGCAGCAGAAATTGCCATGATTGTGTGTGTTTTTGAATTATTATTTGAGCAATTATTCTTTGTCTGTATCTTTACTTTCAAGGTCAACCTTTTCAGCTTTTACATCAGCTTTAGCAGCCGATTTTTTACTTCTCGCTTTTTTAGGTTTTTCGTCAGCGTTATCATTTTCACGCTCAACTTTACGCTCATTCAATCCTTCTGCAACAGCATCGCACATTAATCGAACAATTAGGCGAACTGACTGAGAAGCATCATCATTCGAAGGAATGATAAAGTCAAGTCCTTCTGGATTTGAGTTTGTATCAACCATCGCAAATACAGGAATTCCCAGTTTTTGAGCTTCGCGTACTGCGATTTTCTCTTTCATCACATCAACTACAAAAAGCGCCGCAGGAAGACGAGTCAGGTCAGCAATACTACCTAAGATTTTTTCCAATTTGGCACGTTGACGTGTAATTTGCAACTTTTCGCGTTTTGACAAGTTATCCCAACTACTATCTTTCGTCATCTTATCGATGGAGATCATTTTTTTCACCGCTTTGCGGATCGTTGGGAAATTTGTTAGCATACCTCCTGGCCAACGCTCAACTACGTAAGGCATATTTACAGCACTTACAGCATCAGCAACGATGTCTTTCGCTTGTTTCTTCGTTGCTACGAATAGTATTTTGCGACCCGATTTGGCAATTTGTTTCAAGGCGGCAGCTGCCTCATCGATTTTTACTACTGTCTTTTGTAGATCGATGATGTGGATTCCATTCTTCTCCATGAAAATGTATGGAGCCATGTTTGGATTCCACTTTCTTTTCAGGTGACCAAAGTGTACACCTGCATCCAATAATTCTTGAAAATTTGTTCTTGGCATCTTTTGACTTTTTTAAATAATTTGCTGAAAAGCAACCGCTGAGTAGCCCCTAACTTAAAGCCGGGAGTCTCAGTGATTTCAGATCCACAGTCATATTTAGTTTGAAAATTTCGATTAACGTTTTGAGAACTGGAAACGCTTTCTTGCTTTTGGCTGTCCTGGTTTTTTACGCTCCACCTCACGTGGGTCACGAGTCAGAAAGCCTGCTTGCTTCAATACTGCTCTTGCTTCCGGATCAATTTCAATCAAAGCTCTTGAGATTGCTAAACGCAATGCTTCAGCCTGACCTTTAATACCACCTCCGTCAAGATTAACTTTCACATCATATTGATCAGCTACACCAAGCAAGTTTAATGGTTGCATAACAATATATTGTAGTGTTCCATTTGGGAAATACTCTTTTAAATCCCTTTTGTTAATGGTAACATTTCCTTTGCCCTCGCTTATGTATGTACGAGCAACGGCAGATTTTCTACGTCCTAGGGTATTTACTACTTCCATTGTTACAATTTAATCTTTTTTAAATCAATTACTTTTGGGTTTTGAGCTTCTTGCTTGTGCTCAGCACCAGCATACACTTTCATGTTTCCAAAAACCTTACGTCCTAAACGGTTTTTTGGAAGCATACCTCTAACAGCTGACTCAACAATACGCTCTGGATATTTAGCAAATACGTCTGTCGGATTCTGTGAACGCTGTCCACCTGGGTATCCGGTATGACGCAAGTAAATCTTGTCGGTCATTTTTTTACCTGAGAAACGAACTTTCTCTGCATTGATCACAATTACATTATCCCCACAATCTGCGTGAGGTGTAAAGTTAGGTTTATGTTTTCCTCTAAGGATTTTGGCAACAGCACTGGCCAAACGACCAACGATCATATCTGCTGCATCAACAACAACCCATTCCTTATTTGCCGTGGCACTGTTGGCCGAAACGGTCTTGTAAGATAAAGTATCCACTTGCCTTTAATTTTTAAAATTAACACTAAAAGTTGCAAAAACTTACATTTCAATTGGTTGCATGGTTTTCCACGTTATTAACACCGGGCATGTTAATAAGCTTTCTACCACCAACATATTCAATCATTTATAAGAACTGCAAGTACGGACAATAATCGGGACTGCAAAAGTATTCCTTTTTTCTTAAAAAGCAAACAGAAATTGACAGCAAAAACAAAATTAACACAAAGATTTACAAGGAGGAACGAAAGACGAGGATAGCGAGAATGTGCAGAAATGGTAAATCTATTGTTTCACATCCAAACATTCTCATTTTCCACCCTCTTCAAACTTCCGGCTCTTTTATATCTTTGTCGCATGGAGTTGAAAAACGATAGGCTTTTAGCTGACTTCTTCAGACGCAACACCATTGTGGTTGCAAGGGAATTAATTGGCAAGACACTTATTCGGGTGTTTGATGATAAAACAATGCGCCGCTATATAATTACCGAAACAGAAGCCTACTGTGGACAAAGCGATTTGGCTTGCCATACCAGTAAAGGACTCACCAGGCGAACGCAAGTAATGTTTGAAGCAGGTGGATTAGTCTACGTCTACTTAATTTACGGCCAATATTGGTTATTAAACTTTGTGACCGAGCAAGAAGGAAGTGGATCCGCCGTATTAATCCGTGGATTGAAAGGGCACGATGGTCCAGGCAGACTTGGCCGCGAGCTTAAACTAGACAAATCCTTTTATGGTGAAAATCTGGAAAGTTCCAGCCGGATTTGGCTGGAAGATGCCAACCCTGTAAATCACATTTCAGAACATCCACGGGTTGGGATTCATTATGCCGGCGAACCTTGGGTTAGCAAATTATGGCGCTATAAAGCTGACTAAATACAGGCTGCGTTGAACTGTGCCCGCCTCTACACTTCATCAATTAGCCGGCGGTGTTTCGACAGCTGCTCTATTTCGTATTTTCTCAATCTCATTGGGGTATTCGGCATATAACTTCTCTAAGTATGGTCTCATAAAGTTTTTCATGTCCACTTCAAACCGCTTAATGAGCTCCTTGCACAAATAAGTGCTTTTATTGTTTTCAATATCGTTAAATACTTTCATCAGATCCTTTTCATAAGTTTCTTTCTCTTCCTGGTCAAAAGCTTTGCTTATTCCCATAATATAAAGCTCCAGTTTTAACGCAAACGCCAACCCATAGTCAGGAAGTATCTTAATCGATTTGTCGCAGTTCTCAATCGCATCATCCAAATAATGCGTTGCCCCATAGAGGTGGTACATATCGTTAAATGCAATGGCCGAATTTGCATAAGTTGTATGCAGTAATATATATCTTTCTTCATATTCTTTAATCAACCCAATCATCTTCTCCAATCGTTGTGGGAAGCTGCTATAGTAATAACAACGCATGATTGTATCAATAAGTGTTACGTTTTTATGCTCGGGAATGGTCACGGTCTCATCATTCAGGTAGCTTTTCAGGTCGTCAACCTCTTCTTCTTTTACACGGTGTTTGTTTTTCTTAATGGTGTCTATTTTAAAATCGAGCAAACTATTGATTACACTGGAAAAGTACTGATTACTGATTTCTTTTATCCGGTCCTCGTTTTCTGTTTTCAACTGGTTTACCTTTCCTTCAATGGTAGTTTGCAAATAGCTTCGCGCATATCGGTTTACCAAAAACCCAAGCAGCGAAATCAAGGCTGCAATTACAAACAACCACCAATTGGCGATCTCGCGCATCGATGTTTGAATCTTTGCATTTAATATTTCCTCAAAGTCCTCGTTGGGTATTCTGGTATAAGAACCTTCATCAATAACCATTTCCAACCTACTGATCCGCTCCTGTAAACTGTCATTTAACAGTACCAAACGAGCGAGTGAATCTGAACCGTCCTGGGCTTTCAGATTCGTCACCAATCCCAATAATAGTATCAGAAGCACAAAATAAAATGGCCTGAAAAACAATTTTAGTACCATAACCTTAAAATTTAAAAGTGAACAAAAGTCACCAATAGAGACTAATCATTTCATCACCAATCACATGCAAATACTAAGTTATGGAATTACTAGGTTTTTTACATCTTTTTATCTGTTTTATTAGCCAAATTCATTAAAAAATCAATACGCTGCATCCAAAAAATGCTAAGAAATTTGTAAAACCTTGAAGAATAGTAAGAGTTTTACTGTAATGCCAATTAAGAATATTTAACTAATATCTTGAAAATGACAACAGCTTTTAAACAAAGCTTTACTATTTTTGTCGATTGTCAATAAAACAGTTAATGATGAAACAAAATAGAAAAACGAAGATAGGACTTTCAATAGCAGGCCTTTTTCTGGTGGCGTCGATCGTAATGACCGGGTTTAACCGGGATGAAAAACTATTTCTTGTTGATAAAAACCTCGATATTTATTACACACTGGTTCGCGAACTCAATTTGTTTTATGTCGATGAAATTAACCCAACCGATTTAGTTAAAACCAGCATCGATGAAATGCTGGGATCGCTGGATCCCTATACCAACTACATCCCTGAATCGGACATGGAGGATTTCAAATTTATGACAACCGGAGAGTATGCCGGAATTGGAGCGATGATTAGCAAACACGGTGATCAAGTAATCATTGCTGAACCATACGAGGGATTTCCAGCTCAGAAGTCAGGATTAAAAGCAGGCGATATTCTTATTGAAGTTGCCGGGAAAGAGACTGAAAAGATGTCTACCGAAGATGTGAGTAACTTATTAAAAGGCCCTGCCAATAAAGTAGTGTCTGTAAAAATCGACCGTCCGGGACAAAAAAAGAATCTTGAAATAGACATCGTTCGTGAAAAGATACAGATTGATGCTGTTCCTTATTATGGCATGATTGACGATGAAATCGGTTACATTCGACTTTCCAACTTCACCCAAAACTGCGGTGATGAAGTTAAAAAAGCGTTCACCGAACTGAAAAAGCAGAAAGGAGCCAAATCGCTGGTTTTGGATTTACGCTCGAATCCCGGTGGCCTGCTAATTGAAGCCGTAAAAATCGTTAACCTGTTTGTTCCTAAAGGATCGGAAGTGGTTAGCACAAAGGGGAAAGTGAAACAGTGGGATAAAACCTACAAGGCAACTGAAAACCCAATAGACACCATCATGCCAATGGCGGTACTTGTTAATCGCGGATCGGCTTCTGCATCCGAGATTGTTTCAGGCGCGCTTCAAGATCTTGACCGAGCTGTAATCATTGGTAGCCGTACATTTGGAAAAGGCTTGGTACAAACAACTCGCGACTTGAGCTACAATACGAAATTGAAAGTAACTACCGCTAAATACTATATTCCCAGCGGACGTTGCATTCAGGCATTGGATTACTCGCACCGAAATGAAGATGGTAGTGTGGGCACTATCCCGGATTCATTAATTACCGAATTCACAACGAAGAAAGGTAGAAAAGTGTATGACGGGGGAGGAATTGTTCCGGATCTGAAAATTGATCTGGATCGATTGAGCAGCTTGAGCATTAACCTTGTTCGTGACTTTATGATTTTTGATTATGCGACTAAATTTGCGAATGCAAAGGAGTCTATTCCTTCTCCCGAAGAATTTGAGATTTCCGATGAGATATTCGATGATTTCAAAACCTTTGTGAAAGAGCGAAAATTCTCGTATCAATCAGAAACAGAAGAGGTTTTCGGTGAGTTATTGAAAACTGCCAAAAGCGAAAAATATTACGATGTAGCAGAGGAACAATTCGAAGCATTGAAAGTCAAAATTGGGCATGAACTGAACAAGGATTTGGAGTCATTCAAAGAAGAAATCAAAGAAATGCTGACCGACGAAATTGTTACTCGTTATTATTATCAGAAAGGAGCCATCAAGTCGGCTTTAAAAGACGACAAGGGGCTTGAGAAAGCAAAAGAAACCTTAAAAAATCCACAAGCCTTCAGTAAGGTATTTACAAAAGGGAAAATCATTTCAATGAATTGGAAAACCCTAAAAACAAAAAGCCATTCAATAACCGAACCTTTTTCTAGCGAATACGCTGGAGCTTGATTTGAAAAATAATATTTTGTAACAATAAAGCGTCTGTAGTTCTATATTACAGACGCTTTATTTTATATTCGGCCTCTTCACCGGCTTCACCACAATTTCACCACGACAATTGGAGCAAATATAAATTTCGCAGCCGGTGCAAGCAAAACAATTGCTGCAATCGCGCTGCAAGTCATCCTTGGAGTATGAATTGCCACAACTGTTGCAAGTTACCTGGCTGCCTTGATCAGCCACGGGCGATAAGATTTTGTCGAATAAAAAATGCCAGCTTCATCAAACCAAAAAGTAAAACAAGGGTGAAAATGATCGATGCACCCGAGGGAATGTCGACATAAAAAGAAAACAGCAAGCCAACAAACGAACCAATAAAAGCAAACAGCACCGACAACGGCATCATCCGCTTAAAATCTCTCGTGAACAGATTAGCAGTAGCTTGAGGCAAAGTAAGTAGCGAAAGAATAAGAATAATGCCAACGACCCGAATATTTAAAACAATCGTAATTGCAATTAAACTAATCAGCAAATAGTTAATCAGGTTGACAGGCAAGCCTGTAGTTTTGGCAAATTCTTCGTCAAAAGCCACATATAATATCAGCCGATAAAATAGAATGAAAAACAGAATGAGCACCAGAGACAAAGTCCCCATCAACCAGAGCTCTGTAACGGAAACCGTTAGCACACTGCCAAACAAGTAGCTCATTAAGTTAGGTGCATAACCCGGAGTGAGGTATATAAAAATAATGCCAATGGCCATTCCCAACGACCACCAAATGGCAATGGATGAATCTTCGCGAACTTTCGCTTTTTGAGTGAATACTTGAATACCCAAACCGGAGAGTACAGCGAATATGGCAGCTCCAACCAAAGGATTCCATCCCAGAAAATAGCCAATACCAATACCTCCAAACGAAGCATGGGTTATCCCGCCGCTCACAAATACAATGCGTCGCGAAACAATATACGTTCCTACGATACCACAACTGATGGCAGCGAAAAGCGATGCCCAAAAGGCATGCATAAAAAAGTCGTATGAAAACAGCTCAATGATTGTGCCCATAGTGATGATCATGATTTTCGTGCTGACTGAGCACCGTGTGTGGAATATCTCCGTGTGTTATAATTTGAAGCGGACAATTATAAGAAGTTAGCTGCTCCGTGCTGATCACGTTACTGGGATGATAGTGTAACTGTCGATTCACACAGGCTATCGTTTTTACATAATAGGAGATTGTACCCACATCGTGTGAAACCAACAAAATGGCCATTCGCTTATTCAACTCTTTCAGTTTTTCATACAACTCGCTTTCAAACTGATTGTCGACATAAGTTCCCGGCTCATCCAATATCAATAATTGAGGATTATTCATCAGTGAGCGGCATAAGAATACCCGCTGCATTTGTCCACCGGACAATTCGCCAATGGCTTTGTGTTTTATCGTAGAAATACCCATTTCTTCTATTAGCTGTTCAGCATATTTAACATCATCGTGCTTTTTCGAAAATAAGCTGAATGACTGGCGCCCTGTTTTTCCTGACCGAACCACATCAATCACAGTAATTGGAAATCGTTTATCTATTTGATTGATCTGGGGCAGATAGCCGACCTTCTTGAGCGGAATATGAAATTTAACAGATCCGGACTCCGGTTTCACTAACCCAAGCAGAGCTTTTATAAGAGTCGTTTTCCCTCCCCCATTCGGACCAATTACCCCAAGAAAATCATTGGGCAAAATATCCAAATTAGCTTGTTCCAAAACCATATTTTGGTCATAACTCACCGAAAGGCTTTTTATTTCAACCAGCTTTTTGCTCATTCTAATGCTGCTACTATTTTATCTGCAATCTCCCTAATCTGTGTTTCCCACTGCTCACTTAACGGATCAATCTGAACCACTTCCCCATCCAGCTCCATCGCCATTTGCTGTGCATTTTCCAAATCAAATTCCTTTTGAATAAAAACCACGTGAATATTATCTTCTCGTGAATGCTTTACTAGCTCGCTCATGTATTTTGGTGATGGTTCTTTTCCTTCAACCTCCATTGGAACCTGAACTAAATTGTAATCTCGCGCAAAATAAGTCAATGCCGGGTGAAATATCAAAAACTTTCGGTTCTCCAAGCGATCAAACTTAGCTGTCAAATCCCGATCCAGCGCCTCAATTTCCGACCTGAAAGCCTCAAAATTCCCTTCAAAGGCCTGCGCATTCTCCGGAAACAGACTTGCCAATGCCTGAAAGGTCAGCTCTGCAATCTTAACAACCTCGTCCGGCGACATCCAAATGTGAGGATCAACTCCATGCTGATGAACATGATCGCCATGCACCTCCTCTACTCCATAAATCCATTTCGCGGAATCTGAAGTATCGAAAAATTCCAGATTTGGATTACCTTGTTCTATCTTTTCATACCAAGCATTTTCAAAACCAATCTTTCCGATGCGCAACCACGCTTGCGAATCCGACAAATCTTTCATTTGAGACGGAGACAAAGAATAAGTAGCCGGGCTTGCTCCAGGCGGTATCAATACCTGAACCTCAACCAAATCACCGGCAATTTTCTCCACAAAATATTTCTGAGGAAGTACACTCACTGTAATCAAATTTTGTTTTGTTTTTTGGGGAGAGCAACACGCCGCACCAACGATAAGTAACAAAAACAATAATCGCTTCATAACATGCATAATCTGTATCTTTTGTCAAAGATAATTAAAGTTCACAACAACTTAAGAAGTAACCAAAGGTGAATACCTTTTGTTGACAAAAGCCAAATTAATATGCCACAATAGTGTGCACAATAATAAAAAGTCCGAGAAAGAGGTTGATATACAAGACGACCTTTTTGAAAAAGACTTGGTCTACTTTTTTTGAAAGCATGTCTCCAATTTTCGACCCAATAACAATGGCTGGGAAAAGATACAAAGCAAACTTTAACGAAAACCCCAATGTAACTCCATGTATAATATATAAGATGAAACTAAGGGCTGCATTAATCACACTCACTAAGGCAAATATTTTACGAAATGACTCTTTCGAATAGCCTTTTCGGTTCATTGCCAACGCGATTGGCGGACCTCCAATTGACATACTCGATGTTAACAGTCCACTTAAAAAGCCCGCAAAAACAATAGGTTTACTCCTTCTACTTTCCGGAATAGGATGTTTAGCTCCCAACAAAAACACCATGGAAATAGAAAAAATAGATATCCCAGCTGCCAATTCCAGTGTTTTCTCGGGAAAATACGTCAAAATGTATACCCCAATCGGAATGCCAACAAAACTAGCCAACAACATAGGTAAAAAATATTTCGCTTTTACCTTTAATTTGATGGATGCCAAAATATAAACAGAAGTCAGCAGGTTAAAAATCGTCATAGCAGGTATTAACGACTGAATCGGGAAAAATAAAGAAAGTAGCGGAACAGCTAACAAGGCAAAGCCAAATCCAGTCATTCCCTTTAACAAGGCTGCCATTAAAACGACTACTGCACTAATTAACCATTCCATCGTAATTTTTTTGAAGGTGACACAATAAGTATAAATGCGTACCAGATATACGCACATAAACTTATACAAATAATTCCTAAAAAAGATCTAGACAGAGGCAATTATTTTCAATTATTTAAGATTCAGCTTTTTGGTTTTGATCTGATCTTTCTTCGGAACCGGATCATATCCATGCGTTCCCCAAGGATGGCATTTCGAAATTCGTTTGACAGTCAACCAAAAACCTTTAAATGGTCCATGAATTTTAATGGCCTCAACGGCATATTGAGAACATGTAGGTATGTGACGGCAAGAAGCAGGGGTCAGTGGTGAAATGGCATACTTATAAAAGTACACTGGAAGTAAAAAAATCCACCCTAAAATTTTCAATATAAACTTTGCCACGCACTGCATAATAAACCACCCCTTCTTTGATGCAAAATTAATCAAAATATACGCAGCAAAAAATCAATGCGAACAGGAAGGAGTAATTGCAATTTCCTTTTTTTCAGCAAAATATTGATTCCATTGATCAGCATCCCAATCCGGAATATTCCCATCTTGGTCATAAAAATGGCAATAGGCGCACGACCAGATATCGCAATAGAAGTTGTAGTAGCGTTTACCTTCAAATTCGGTAACTTCAACACGGGATATTTTACACAGGTTTGGGCTAGAAGACATCATCTCGTCAACTTCTGCCTGAAGCTGCGATGGAAAAACAATAGGTTCATCTTCCTTCCTGCAGGCAATGATCGACAAACCAAGAAGTAATAAGATTAGAATCCGGTTTTTCATTTTTTTTAATTTGACGAAAACTAAATGCAATTGGTTGCGTTAATTGATTGAACAAACAAACCCAAAATGCCAAAAGCAGAAGAATACCAGAAAAAAGACATTCAGCTGTATGAAGAAACGGTGACCGGGAACGAGGAAATTTCTCCAGGAGTTTTCGTGATTTCCTATAAAAGAAGGCATGATTTCATTCCGGGGCAAGTCGTAAAAATCGCGATTAACCACACGCAACCTCCGCGCATTTACAGTATTTGTAGTGGCAACCATGAAAATGAAATTCGAGTACTTTTCAACATCAAAGACGATGGTTTCCTAACGCCAAAGTTGGCTACAATGATTCCCGGCGACAGCCTGCTTGTATCAAAACCTTATGGTAGTTTTCTGGGTACCGATCAACCTGCTTACTGGATTGCTACCGGAACCGGCATTGCCCCCTATTACAGCATGTTTCAATCGGGGCAGTTCGAAAATAAAACACTGATCCATGGTGCCCGTCATTTAAACCAGTTTTATTTTGAAGATGATTTGGAATGGGCCTTGGGTAAAAATTATATCCGGTGCTGCTCACAGGAACAGTCGTGTGATGTTTTCCCGGGACGGGTAACCGACTACCTGAAAACACTGAACGAGCTCCCGGCAGACCAAAAATACTACCTCTGCGGAAAAGCTTTAATGGTGGTTGAAGTGCGGGATTTACTGATTGAAAAAGGCGTTCCGTACGAAAACATTGTTGCTGAAATTTATTTCTAGCCGAGAATGGAAACAATTGTGTTCAACTGTTTTCCATCGTGTTCAACTGTTTTCGGATCTAATTCTCTTTTATAACTTTGCAGAAAATTTACACGATGGTCAAAGAAGCACTTTTTGGAAAAACATTGAGCGAATTACAGGAGTTGGTTTTGGAATTGGGATTACCCAAGTTCACTGCCAAGCAACTCACCGACTGGTTGTATAAAAAAGAAGTGTCTTCGATTGAGGAAATGACCAACCTGTCGAAAAAAGCTCGCCAACTTCTAACTGAAAAATATTCGTTTGGATTAATCAACTACACCAAAGTGCAGGAAAGTACCGATGACACTAAAAAATACCTGTTCCCAACCGGAAATGCAAAATTCGTTGAAACAGCCATGATCCCTGACAGAGATCGGAAAACAGTTTGCGTATCGTCTCAAGTAGGTTGTAAAATGGGCTGTCTTTTCTGCATGACCGGCAAACAGGGGTTTCAAGGACAGCTGACAGCTGGTGAAATTGTTAACCAAATCCGCAATATTCCCGAATGGCAAGAGGTGACTAACATTGTCTACATGGGCATGGGCGAGCCGTTCGACAATTTGGATGAAGTGCTGAAAAGCACCAAAATTATGACCTCCGAATGGGGGTTTGCCATGAGTCCACGTCGAATCACCGTTTCATCCATTGGAATAGTTCCCGGGCTAATTCGCTTCTTAAAAGAAAGCGAAGCCCATCTGGCCATTAGCTTACACACCCCTTTTCACGAAGAGCGCCAGCAACTGATGCCCGTAGAGATTGCTTACCCGTTTGAAGATGTGATCGAAGAAATCCGCAACTGGAATTTTGGTCGCCAGCGCCGTGTGTCATTCGAATACATTGTGTTTCATGGGTTGAATGACACTCCGGCACATGTCCGCGAGATGGCAAAACTCCTGGATGGCATCAAATGCCGAATCAACCTAATTCGTTTCCATCCGATTCCAAACACCCCACTGAAGGGCACTGACGAAGCAACTTTAGTCGAATTCAAAGAAGGACTGGAGAAAAAAGGCATCACCACAACTATCCGTGCTTCACGCGGACAAGATATTTATGCCGCTTGTGGGTTGCTGTCTACAAAAGAACTGACCAACAAGGAATAACCCACTGACTAACATCACCTTTAACACTTGTAGCGATGAAAAATATTGGCTATTTTAAGAACATAATACTTTATAATTATTAATTTAGTCGCATGCTACAAATAGATGTTTAAACTAATTTTAGACCTATGAAAGATCTTGTTTTTATACTCTATCTTAGTTCTTCTGTTAAGCTTTTATCACAGAAGGATCTTCGTGACCTTCTAGACGAAATCGCTAAACTTAATGAGAAAAAGCAAATCACTGGCTTGCTTTTGTACCACCAAGGTAACTTTGCACAAATTATTGAAGGCACTAGAGATCATATCCAATCGACATTTAACAAAATTAAGCTTGACCAAAGACATCGTAATGTGACTAAGCTGATTGAACGCGAGATCGATGAACGATTATTCCCTTCATGGCGGATGGGATTTCAACAAATTAGTGATGACCAAGCAAATAAAATCCCAGGCTATTTGAATTATATGAACAAAAAAAAGATTAATGACCATTTGAGCACAAGCCCCAAGGAAATCAAAATCCTGTTTGAATCATTTATCCGAGTTAATAAATAAGCCTAAACATTCAATAATCCCGCGGATCATCCTCCACAATAGCAAAATGGTAATTATCTTTCCACTCACCGCGAATGGGTAAAATTTTACGGCGTAATCCTTCTTTGGTCATGCCAATTTTCTCTAACACACGAATTGAACGGGTATTTTCGCTGGCAACACCGGCTTCCACTTTGTGTAGCTTTAGCTCATCAAATCCAAACCGTGCCAGTCCGGTGGCAACTTATGTGGCAAAACCCTGCCCCCAAAAGTCAGGATGGATTTTATAGTAAATTTCAGCCAATCGAAAGCGGTCATTGGACGGGAACATACCTGCCAGTCCAATTACTTTTACGGATTCTTTCAAACTAATTTTCCAAGCAAACTCCGAGCGAGGATTTTTACGCTGATCGTCAATTCCCGATTGAATAACCTTTTTTGTTTCCTCCAAATCTTTAGGAATGCCAAGTGTATTAAACTCATCAAGTTCGGGAATAGAATGCAATTCATGAACCAACTGCAAATCGTCTTTAGTAATTTCTTCCAGCAATAGTCGGGTTGTTGAACGTTTCATCTTTTTCTTTTTATGCAAGTTACAAGAAAAAAAGAGCTTGATGATAATCGCTTCGACAACCTCACCCAATTTCAAAATTTACCGCAAATGCTCAATCTAAATTGACAATGCTGCACTTAGTTTTCTGATCTAAATTTTCTAACTTGCAAGGACTATTTTCTCATGTTATGGAAAAACTGCTCTGGACAAAAGGGATCTTCAAAAATCAATTGCAAATTACCCGCAACAAGGAACAAATTGGGGCTATTGAATGGAGAAGCATGTTCAGTTCCGAAGCACTTGCCACATTAAAAGGACGACGATTTATTTTAAACCGCGATTTTTTTTTATCAAAATTGGAAATTTCAGATGCCAATAATCAATCGCTATTGGCTTCCATTATGATTAATCTTTTCAACCCCAAAAGTGACGTCGTAATTAATGGAAAGCGTTTTGAACTGGAAATTAAAAACTTCTGGCAATCCAGATGGGCCTGGAAATTCAATGGACAGGAAATCATGATCTTTCAAAGCAACGAACTCTTATCGAAAGACAAAGGGCAAATTGAAATTTACTCGAGCGACACCGAAGAATTGGAGATCTTAATATTGATGGGACTTTTTATTCGCAATCAATTAATTCTTTTTATGCTACTTCTGTTGCTCATCGTTCTAGTGGTTATTATTTAATTTCTTTTCGTTTGTTATTTTTGCTTGCCTTTTTGGACTTTCAAAATCTAAGCGTTCGAATTCCATTTCAATATTGAATGAACACCCTAAAAAAGAAAATCATGATCAATTTACTTCGATCGAGAAGAAGCATTCGAAAATTTACGGAGCAAAAAGTTGAACAAGAAAAAATTAACCTTTTGGAAGAAGCAGTCTTACGCTCTCCTTCATCAAAAAATGGAAATCCGTGGGAGTTTCTTTTTGTTGACAATCCGGCCATCATTGAAGAACTAAGTCAATCAAAACCACATGGTGCAGCTTTTTTAGCAAACGCTCCTTTAGCTGTAGTTGTTTTGGCCGACGAAAACAAAGGTGACGTTTGGGTTGAAGATTGCTCCATTTCAAGCATTCTGCTTCAGATTACAGCTCAATCGCTCGGATTGGGAAGCTGTTGGGTGCAGATTAGAAAGCGTCCGCACGATGAGAACCAAACCGCAGAACAATACATTCGCGAACTCTTTGACCTTCCGGAAAACCTCCGGGTGCTGAGTGTTATTGCGATCGGATATCCGGCCAAAGATCGAACAGGAAAGCCTTTTGAGGAATTGCAGCAGGATAAAATCCATTGGAATAATTTCAATCAACGTGAATCCTAATCTGTTTTGATAAAGTTCAGATAAAGAATTAACTTTGCCCGTCGCAGAAAATAACTGTGAACAAGAGATTTTCATTAATTTCTCACTACCATTAAACAGACTGAAGAGATGAGTAAACACAAGATAAGAATTGGGATATCGCATGGAGATATCAATGGCATTGGCTACGAAGTGATCATGAAAACCTTAATGGATACACGAATATTGGAAATGTGTACTCCGGTGGTTTATGGTTCACCCAAAGTAGCTGCCTATCATCGAAAAGCGCTCAATTTAAACAACTTCAACTTCAACAACATTCAAAACGCAAATGAAGCTGATCCTCGCCGGGCCAACATCATTAATTGTATCGACGACAATATTCGCGTTGAGCTTGGGAAATCCTCAGGAATTGCAGGTGAAGCATCATACATGGCTCTAGAAAGAGCAGTGAATGATTTAAAAGCCGGAGAAATTGATGCATTGGTTACCGCTCCAATTAACAAAGACAATATTCAGTCTGACAAATTTAACTTTCCCGGACATACCGAATTTTTAGCTCAACAATTTGAGACGGATAATTACCTGATGTTAATGGTGAGCGAAATGATGAAAATTGGAGTAGTTACTACACACATTCCTCTTTCTGAAGTCTCGGCAGGCATTACGAAAAAAGCAATTCTCAGCAAGCTTCGCATTATTTCCAGTTCGTTGGAGCAGGATTTCAGTATCAAGAAACCACGCATCGCAGTTCTTGGGTTGAACCCACACGCCGGAGATGGTGGCTTGCTAGGCAGCGAAGAAAAAGAAATTATAATGCCAGCCATTGAGCAAGCTAAAAATGAAGGTATTTTGGCACTGGGCCCCTATCCCAGCGATGGATTCTTTGGCTCAGGCGACTACGTAAAATTTGATGCCATATTGGCCATGTATCACGACCAGGGACTAACGCCGTTTAAATTGGCATCTTTCGATAAAGGAGTTAATTATACAGCCGGCTTACCTTTTATTCGCACATCGCCCGCACACGGTACTGCTTTTGATATTGCCGGAGAAGATAAAGCATCTCCTGACTCATTACGTCAAGCACTGTACCTCGCCATTGATATTCATAAAAGTCGTGAGTTATACAAAGAAATCAGTAAAAATCCGTTGAAGAAATTCGAAATCAATCCCAACCAGGTTGATGAAACGATTGATTTACAATCGAACGATGGACCGGAAATTTAACGACAGGCTATCATGTACGAATATATTCAGGGTAAAATAACCGGTCTCACCCCGACCTATGCAGTTATAGAAGCCGCGTCAATCGGATATTTCATCAGTATTTCGCTCAACACCTATTCTCTGATTAATGGGAAAGAGCATGCTAAACTGTTCCTTCATCAGGTAGTCAGAGATGACGCACACTTGCTTTATGGCTTTGCTGAAGCAGCCGAAAGAGAACTCTTCCGCTTGCTAATATCAGTCAACGGAATTGGATCCAATACCGCACTGATGATGCTCTCGTCACTTTCGCCCGATGAAATTCGAAAAGCGATTCTGGAAGAGAATGTTACGCTTTTAAAAAGCATCAAAGGAATTGGAGCGAAGACAGCTCAGCGGGTCATTATCGATCTGAAAGATAAAATTGGAAAGACAGCTGCCAGCGATCAAATTTTAATGTCGTCAGCAGACAATACTATCCGAGATGAAGCGTTATCAGCATTAGTAATGCTGGGATTTGCCAAGAAGAATGTTGAAAAAGAATTGGATAAACTGATGAAAGCAAATCCTGACCTAACGGTAGAAGAAACCATAAAAAAGGCCTTAAAAGGGCTATAACTCAGAAAAAGACTGGCATTGAAAAAAAGCTTGAAAAATATCCTTATCACAGTTGTTTTTCCGGGATTACTAAGCATGGGGTGGATGACCATTCCAGATCAGAAGGTAGCAAATCCCGAAACAAATTACATCTCAACAAATGACTCACTGGAAATTGATACGGTAGGCGTTCTCCCCTATCCTTTTGAGGATGAGAAAGAATTTGACTACCATGATTCCAAGGACAGTTCTGAGTTATTTCTTGGCCGTCCATCCAATATTAACACCGAAATTGAGTATGATCCGGTAACCGGCGAATATATTTTTTATGAGAAAATTGGAAATTTCAATTACAGACTGCCAAAAACAATGTCACTTGAAGAGTACGTCGATTATGACTTTAAAAACTCGGTTCGCAACTACTGGAGAGTTCGAGGCAACCAATTGGATTTTGAAAACCAGGGATCATTTATACCCAGTCTGACCGTTGGAGGAGAAGCTTTTAATCGAATTTTTGGAGGTAACACCATTGATATTCGTCCGCAAGGATATGTTGAAGTAAGCTTCGGCGCACAGGTCAATAAAACAGAAAACCCAGCTATTCCAGAGCGTCTTCGGAAAACCACCAATTTCGATTTCGACCAAAAGATCCAGATGAATGTGATGGGTAATATTGGCGAAAAAATGAAGATGCGGGTGAACTATAACACCGAAGCCACTTTCGACTACGAAAATAAAATGAACATCGACTATACAGGCGATGAAGATGAAATTCTGAAAAAGATTGAGGCAGGTAACGTTTCACTTCCGTTGAATGGTTCATTGATTACCGGTGGAACAAACTTATTTGGTGTGAAAGCCGAAATGCAATTCGGAAAACTAAACTTAACCACAGTTTTTTCGCAAAACAAAGGAGAAACCCAGGTGATCGAGACCGAGGGAGGAGCTCAAAAATCAACCTTCGAAATCGAAGCACTGGACTACGATGCCAACCGTCACTTCTTTTTGGCACAGTATTTTCGCGACCATTACAACGATGCACTAGCGAATCTTCCTGTAATTAACTCTGCCGTAACCATTAATAAAATTGAAGTTTGGGTAACCAACAAATCCAACTCGACTGATGAATCAAGGAATATTATTGCTTTTATGGACCTTGGTGAACATCAACCAAACATTTACAACACCATTCCGGCCTTTCAAGAAAATTCTTCCTGGAGCTACCCGGAAAGTGTTTATCCGTTTAATGAGGCCAACGCCCTTTACAACGATTTAACCACTTCGTATAATGCCATTCGCGAGGTCAATCAAATTAATGAGACACTTCAACCGCTTTCGTCACAAAACTTCAAAGGAGGTCAGGATTTTGAGAAAGTTGAGCAGGCCCGTAAATTAAATCCGTCAGAATACACGGTACACGAAAATCTCGGATATATCTCCCTCAACTCATCGTTAAACACCGACGAAGTGCTGATGGTTGCCTACAACTACACGGCAAATGGAAACACCTATCAGGTTGGTGAATTTTCCACCGACGGAGTGCAGGCTCCGGCAACGCTGATCATGAAGTTGTTGAAAGGAACCAACCTATCAACCCGCTACCCAACCTGGGACTTGATGATGAAAAACGTTTACAGTTTGAATGCCTACCAGCTTTCAAACGAAAATTTTATTCTGGATGTCATGTATCAAAACGACTCAGGAACAGATATTAACTATTTACCTGAATCGAACATTGAAGGACGTATTCTGCTCAATGTGCTGAACGTCGACAATCTGAACTCACAATTAGACCCGGGAAGCGACGGGGTATACGACTACATACCTGGCGTAACAGTTTTACAGTCAAGTGGGCGAATTATTTTCCCGGTGTTGGAACCTTTTGGAAGCAACCTGACAGACTCCATTAGCGATCCGGCTTTAGCTGAAAAATATGCCTACCAATCATTATACGATTCCACAAAAACGGATGCCGAGCGGGACACCAAGCATAACAAATTTATTCTGAAAGGGAGTTACGAAGGCTCGTCAAGTTCTGAAATTTCACTGGGAACATTAAATGTCGCTCAGGGATCAGTGCGAGTAACAGCCGGAGGAATTCAATTGCAGGAATATGTGGATTATACGGTAGACTACACACTAGGACGGGTAAAGATTATAAACCAAGCCTACTTGGAAGCTGGCACACCAATCCAGATCAGTACCGAAAGTGAAGACCTGTTTAGTGTGCAACGCAAAACACTGATGGGCGCACATGCCAACTACGCATTCTCCGATAATTTCAACCTTGGAGCAACTGTTTTGCACATGAGCGAACGCCCACTAACTCAAAAGGTAAGCTACGGCGAAGATCCAATTTCAAATACCATCTGGGGGCTTGATGCCAACTATACCACGGAGTCAAACTTGCTAACAACATTGGTTGACAAGCTGCCTTTTATCGAAACCAAAGAACGCTCCTCCATTTCAATGGAAGCTGAATTTGCACAACTTGTACCCGGACATTCCAGTGTAATTGACAAAGAAGGTACGGTATACATTGATGATTTTGAAGCTACAAAAACTTCAATAAGCCTAAAGGCTCGACAAGCCTGGGTTTTGGCAAGTACACCGCAAAACCAAGAGAACTTATTCCCCGAGGGAAATCTAAACGGAGATTTGGCGTATGGATACAACCGGGCAAAATTAGCCTGGTATATCATCGACCCATTATTTTTGAGAAATACTTCGCAAACTCCCGCTCATATTAAAAACAGCGCTCAGCAGCACAACCACTTCATGCGTGAAGTTTTTCAACAAGAGATCTTCCCTGATAAGGAAACCGCCACAGGGCTACCAACAAATATTTCCGTTCTTGATTTGGCTTATTATCCGTCAGAAAGAGGCCCGTATAACTTCGATACGAATCCTTCGACTTATTCAGCAGGACTTAACTCAGATGGTAAACTAAACGATCCTGAATCGCGCTGGGCTGGTATTATGCGTAAAATTGAAACATCGAATTTTGAAGCGGCTAATATCGAATACATCGAATTCTGGATGATGGATCCATTTGTATACGACAAAGAAAATGGGAATTCTGTTGAGGGAGGAAGTCTCTACTTCAACCTCGGAGATATTTCGGAAGATGTTCTGAAAGATTCCCGGAAATCTTTTGAAAACGGACTCCCGGAAACAGAGCTTGTTCAAAATGTTGATACTACAATCTGGGGGCGGGTTTCAACCAAACAATTAGTGGTTAATAACTTTGCCAATGATGGCACTTCTCGTCAATTCCAGGATATTGGGTTCGACGGACTAGCGGACACAGATGAACAGTCATTTTATGGTAGTTACACACAGGCGCTGCAAAATATCCTGAATCAAGATGTACTGGATGAATTTTTGAACGACCCCTCGGGTGATAACTACCATTATTACCGGGGGGGGGATTTGGATCAAGCCGAAGCAACTATTTTAGAACGCTATAAAAATTACAACGGCCCTGAAGGAAACTCAGCTCCAGCCGAAGCATCTGGCAATTCGTATTCACCAACAGCTACCGACATTCCAAACATGGAAGATATCAACGGCGATAATACCCTGAATGAGTACGAACGGTACTATCAATACCAGGTTAAACTTAGCCCTGATGAGATGAAGGTGGGGCAAAACTATATCACCGATATCCGCGTTGGACCGAGTGACAATGGGCAGGGAGGTATTCAGGAAGTTAACTGGTACCAGTTTAAAATTCCAATTTCCGACTACAAAGAAAAATTTGATATTGAAGACTTCACCTCCATTCGCTTTATGCGGATGTTCCTGAAGGGGTTTGAAGATACGACGATTTTACGTTTTGCGACACTTGATCTTGTTCGTTCTGACTGGCGGAAGTTTACCGAAAACATTGATGAAACAGATGTTGCTCCGAGCAATCAAACTGAGTTTGAAATTTCAGCTGTTAACATCGAAGAAAACAGCCGAAGAGAACCCGTCAATTATGTTCTTCCTCCGGGAATCGACCGGGTGATTGACCCCGCGAATCCACAGTTGCTGCAACTAAACGAACAATCGCTGGTTCTAAGAGCCATCGATTTGCAGCAGAGTGATGCACGGGCGGCTTATAAAACGTTGGGGATGGATCTTCGTCGCTATAAAAGGTTGAAATTGGAGGTTCATGCCGAGGAAATCGAGGGTTATCCGTTAAGCGATGATCAACTGCACTTCTTCGTGCGTTTGGGAACCGATGAGAACAACTATTACGAATACGAAGTCCCGCTCAGCTTAACCGACTATGGAAATTACAATGGAGATATTGAAAGTCAACGATATTTGGTTTGGCCCGATGATAACCGAATTGATATCCCACTAGACTTATTTACTGATGCGAAACTGGCACGCAACGCTCTGATTCGTCAAGCCGGATCAAGTGTTTCGACCAATGACATATACGAATTACCACATGAAGGTTGGAACAGCAATAAAAACCTGGTCAAGGTAAAAGGAACACCAAATCTTGCCGAGGTTGATCTTGTATTGATGGGGATTCGTCATAAAAAGCAAGGAAATTTCAACCCCGGACCATTGTCGGTTGAAGTTTGGGCTAATGAACTTCGATTGACCGATTTTGATGAAAGTGGGGGCTGGGCTGCCAACGCTCGAGTGTCGGCACGTTTAGCCGATTTTGGCTCCGTCGTTGTTGCCGGACGTACACGCTCTTCAGGCTTCGGAAGTGTTGACCAAACCATGAACGAGCGGGCGTTGGATGATTTAGTTGAATATGATATTTCTTCAAACTTTGAGCTGGGCAAGTTCTTCCCCGAGAAAGCCAATGTACGCATTCCATTGTATGTTGGTGTGTCCAAAAGCATCAGCAATCCGAAATACAATCCGCTTGATGCGGATATTGAAATGGACGAAGCACTGGATAATTTGGAAACAAAGTCGGAACGAGACTCTCTGAAAAGCCTTGCTCAGGATTACATGAGCCGCAAAAGCATCAACCTGACTAATGTAAAAGTTGACAAGATGAGTAAGTCAGGAAAGCCAAAACCATGGGATCCGACAAACTTCTCAGTAACCTATTCATACAACGAACTAAAAAGGCGAAATGTAAATACGGAATACAGCCTCGAAAAAAACTATCGTGGTTTGTTTAGTTATAATTACAACAACCGCCCAAAATTAATAGAGCCTTTAAAAAAGGTCAACTTTGTTAACGGAAAAGCTTTGCGACTTGTAAAGGATTTCAACTTCTACCTTTTGCCAACTCAAATCTCATACCGAACTGATTTGTATAGGCATTACAAAGAGGTTCAAACGCGCAACCTGACCAATCCAAACATGATCATTCCGCGAACCTTTGATAAAGACTTCATCTGGAACAAATATTTTGATCTCAACTATAACTTGACCCGATCGCTGAAACTCGATTTCTCTTCAAAAGGGACATCGCGAATTGATGAACCGGCAGGTCGAATTAACCGATCAGATGACGACTATGAAATGAAGCGTGATTCGATCCTAACCAATCTATTTAATTTAGGTCGGCCAATTCTTTATCATCACACCTTCAATGCTTCGTACATTGCTCCGATCAACAAAATACCACTACTAAACTGGGTAAGCATGACCGGACGCTACCAAGCCCAATACGACTGGTATGCCGGCGCAATTACCGACGAATCAATCGTACTAGGAAACACCATTGAGAATGCTCGCGTAGCTCAGGTAAACAGCCAATTGAATTTGCTCAACTTATACAATAAAGTTCCTTTCTTAAAAGAAGTGAACAGAAAATATGGAGCCAGTACCCGTTCAGCTCGAAGTTCGAGTAGCCGGGCACGAGCAGTTTCCCGTTCGAACACAAAAGCCAGCGAACCAAAATATAAAACGGTTACCTACGAAAGCTCACCTACCAACCTGAAAGCAAATACGAACAAGTCAATCAATCACAAGTTGAAAACGGAAAGTGTAAATGTCAACATTGTGAATTCGGGAGGAGAAAAAATAGAAGGTGAAGTTGAAGTCGTGAATGAAAACCGGATTATGGTATCAGTACCAAGCAATGTTCGCCAGGCAAAAATTACGGTTACCGGGAAGCGTGAAATTGGAGATAATATTTTTCTGAAGATTGCCCAATACACGGCCCGAACGCTCATGAGTGTAAAAAATGTATCACTCTCCTATTCCAGCTCCGATGGTACCATTATGCCAGGATTCATGCCTGAGCCTACCATTTTTGGTTCCGGCTCATACAATCCCGACCCGGCTATGTTTGGAAACATCGCTAGCAGCAATGCTCCGGGATTTCCATTTCTTTTTGGGTGGCAGGATGAAACTTTTGCCCGCAAGGCAATAAGCAAAGGGTGGTACACAAAAGATACCGCATTAAATGCGGCTTACCAGATGAACCATAATGAAACATTCAGTGTCCGGGCGAGTGTTGAACCTATTCCATTCCTACGAATTGATTTAAACGCTAACCGCTCCTTTTCGGAGAACATGAAAGAATATTACATTTACGATAGTGAATCAGGTAATTTTGATACTTCAGGCAAAACCCTGCAAGGAAACTTTACCATGTCGATAAATACCTGGAGTACGGCATTTACAAAAATGGGCGGAGCCGAAGTGCCTGAATCATCGGCCTTTCAAGATATGTTGGATAACCGACATACCATTGCATGGAGACTGGCAGGTCAACGGATTGATAATCCGGACATCGGATATGATCATGTGAAAGGTACTCATAGTAAAGTGGATGGATATCCTAAGGGATACGGACCCAATTCGCAACAAGTATTAGTACCGGCTTTTATTGCTGCATACACGGGACAATCGGCTGATAAAGTGTCCTTGGAACCGTTCCCATCCATCAAATACATGCGTCCTAACTGGCGAATTACCTACGACGGTATTGTATCCAAAATTGAAGGTTTGAACAAGTATTTGAAAACGCTGAACATCAGTCATTCCTACCGTTCAAGCTATAACGTTGGATCGTATATTACCAACTTAAGGTATAACGACAATGAATTTGGTGACGGATTCAGCTATGTTATGAATGAGCTGAGCGGAAACTTTGTGAGCAGGTACGATATTAATGCGGTGAGTATTAATGAGCAATTCAACCCGCTGATCAATATGGACGTAACCTGGCTAAACGATTTAACGACAACTGCTGAAATTAGCCGAAGCCGGAACCTGACACTAAACTTTGCCAACAATCAGTTAACCGAGGTACTAACCAACGAATACACTTTTGGATTGGGTTATCGTTTCGAGCGCATGGATCTGATCATTAAAACGAAAGGATCGCAAAAAGCATATTCAAATGATTTGAATATCCGGGCCGACGTTTCATTCCGTAAAAACAAGACGTTCATCCGTAAACTGGTTGAAGAAAATGACCAGCTCACAGCAGGACAAAACGCAATTACCATCAAAACAACAGCTGATTATATGCTAAGCGATCGTTTCCAATTGAGGGTTTATTATGACAAGGTGATTAATAGGCCTTTCACCTCATTGTCGTATCCAACATCCAATTCCAACTTTGGCTTAAGTTTCCGCTTTACACTGGCACAGTAGTTTGGCTCTTGGCCGCAACGAGAAAACTTCAAGCCTCTTTCCCCTCCATGTCTAAGTAGGGGAAAGGGGCTTGCTCACAAACAACGGTGTGTTTTTGATCGTTAGCCTACGGAACCGCCAGTTGCCGCCGCCCTAACCCAAAGTCTGGGCATGAAGTTTTCGTTCAATCCACGCGAATGTATTTTTCAATGTTACAGTTATTTTTATCGTAATTTTCAATGCCGCCAAACGGAAAAATTTGATACAGCGTATCTCCTTTTATTTCAAGAAGTTGTTGAACTTCTCTTCCCCGAAAGGATGCAACACTGTGATATTGAATTTTTTCGCTGTAAACATTTTTTTTCAAATCATAGGTTCCTCCTCCAAAAGAATGCTGCAGTTGATTCCCCTGAAAACTACTGCCAACAAACATAAAATATTCATCCGACCAGGTTTTAAGCTGTCCGCCATTTGCTTCATCCAAAATAGCCACCTTGCTTTTTCCATTTCTAACTAAATCCTGGCTAACGAGTTTCCAGGTTCCGTTTAATTTTGATTTACTGCCTGAAAAACTAAAAAGAGTAAAAACGACTGCTAATAAAATGAGTGAATTAAGTTTCATAATAAAATTGATTTAGGTTACTATTAGGATAGTTCTAAAACTACAATTTATTTCCTTATGTACATGACAAAATATTAAATATTTTTATTTTACAGTTTATTGATCGTAACGGGCTCCAAGTTCATCCTCTACCTGAAAACAGGAAACAAGTCTTGAAAATTCGATCGCCTGTTTAACCCCTCCTTCTTCAGAAGCTAATTTTTAGTACTTTTGCCCCATTAATTTGAATGCCGAAATGGAAAGAAGAGATATCGAAATTATGGCTCCGGTTGGTTCTTACGAATCGCTGGCAGCTGCTATTCAAGGTGGAGCAGGATCGGTTTACTTTGGAGTTGAGCAGCTCAACATGCGTGCCCGCTCGTCAAACAACTTCACGCTCGACGATTTAAAAAAGATTGCAGAAAAAGCATCAGCCCACGGGGTGAAAACTTACCTCACTGTCAATACCATCATTTTTGATAATGAGCTGAACAAATTACATGAGGTGATTGATGCCGCGAAAGCTGCCGGTATTTCGGCTATTATTGCCAGTGATATTTCGGCTATCGCCTACGCCCGTAGCATCGATGTAGAGGTTCATATTTCGACTCAGGTAAATATTACCAATATTGAAGCGGTAAAGTTCTACGCCCAATTTGCCGACGTAATGGTTCTGGCCCGTGAAATGAACATGGGTCGCGTTTGGGAAATCAGCAAGCAAATTCAAGAGCAAAATATAACAGGCCCGAAAGGCAAACTAATTCAACTCGAAATGTTTGTGCACGGAGCCTTGTGCATGGCCGTATCGGGCAAGTGCTACCTAAGTTTGCACGAAATGAACTCGTCAGCCAATCGGGGAAGCTGCATGCAAACCTGTCGTCGTTCCTATACGGTTATCGATAACGAAACGAAAGCTGAACTGGATATCGACAACGAATACATCATGTCGCCCAAAGATTTAAAAACCATTCACTTTTTAAATAAAGTGCTTGATTCGGGGGTCACAGTCCTTAAAATTGAAGGAAGAGCACGTTCTCCCGAATATGTAAAAACGGTCGTTGAATGCTATCGCGAAGCAGCCGATGCCCATTTTAATGGTAATTTCACCGATAAAAAAATAGCAGCTTGGGACGAACGATTGAAAACAGTTTTCAATCGCGGTTTTTGGGATGGCTACTACCTTGGACAGCGTTTGGGCGAATGGAGCAAAAACTACGGTTCGGTTGCTACCAAAAGGAAGCTATACATTGGAAAAGGAATGAACTACTTTGGTAAAATCGGAGTAGCCGAATTTAAAATGGAAACCGGCAAACTTCAGGTAGGTGACAAAATATTGATTACCGGACCAACAACCGGAGTGGTGGAAGCCGAGGTAGACGAAATACGTGTCAATCTGAAACCGGTGGATGAAACCCAAAAAGGGGAGCGCTTCTCCATCAAGCTCGATCAAACCATTCGTCGATCTGATAAATTGTATAAAATTGTGAATTCCGACGAGGTGCATCAGCGGAAATAAACGACATCGAGCAGGAAATTAAGAATGCATCGTTAATAAGTCATTCTAAATTCAAGTTCAATTTTTTTAGCAGTAGCTTGACTTTCTTCTTATTTTTGATAAAATTTCAACTTATGCGCAAGCTAATACTTCCTCTTGTACTCGTTTCGATTGTGATTGCCGGAGTTACCTTCTTTTTCTTTGCCGGACAAACCCAAGGCTACTCTGAGAATTCGGCTTTTCGGGCAATTCCTGTAAAAACTCCCCTCTTCATTGAAGTGCCGGAATTGGAGTCACTTCTCGACGAGAGCGACAACCAGAATCCATTGGTTAACGAACTGAAACAAGTCAAGGATCTGGATTCTTTTTTTACGGACATTCGGGATTTGAAGGAGCAGCTGAAAGCGCATGAGCTATTACGAAAGGTAATTGCCGACAAAACAATTTTAGTCGCCTTTAACCCCGAGGGTAAAAATAACATCGGGTGCCTTTTTGCGACCAGTTTAGACAATCGCAAAGAAAGGTCTGCGTTGACTGACTATTTCAGTTCACTGGCAACCAACAATGAAATTAAACTGGGCTCCAGAAAATACGATAATACAGATATTTATCAGTTAAAATCAGGCAACTCTCAGTTCAGCATTGCTTTTAAAGAAGGTATTTTGTTGTTCAGTCGTTATCCGCTTTTTATTGATGAGGCTATCCGTCAAATCTCAGCTGAAAACTTAACGGGCAACCAACAACTTACCGAGCTGCACAAAACTGCTGGCAGCGGCTCGGAGTTCAACATTTACGTTCAGCACAATCATTTTCCCAGCTTTATTTCAAAAGCTGTTCCACGCGATTTCCGCAAACAAATAAAGTTACTGGGTAACTTGTCTGACTGGACGGAACTAGATGTGAGCATCAAAAAGTCGGAATTATTGCTGAACGGATTCAGCTTCTCCAACGATTCAAACAACAACTACTTCAATATTTTCCGCAGGCAAAAAGCGGAGCGGGTTACTGTTCCCGAAGTGCTTTCGGCCAACACCAGCTTGTTTCTCAATTTGTCCATCGAAAATCTGGAACGATTCAATACTGACTATGAGGAGTACCTAAAAAAGCTGGGAATGTACTACTCCCGGGAAACTGAACTTTCGAAAATTCAGCGATACAGCAAAGTACCTTTTACAAAGGTATTTCAGGAAATTGCAAAAAATGAATTTGCTGTGGCCTTTGGTACCATTACTCAAAACAATCCAACGAAAAATCGCTTTTTTATTGCCAAAATGAAAGGGCAGTCGGTTGCCCGCGAAAAATTATTACCAGTACTTGAAAACTATGCTAAAGCGCAAAAAACAACGCTTGAAGCAATGCGATCCGACTATCAAATTCAAAATGACCGCTCGTTCTCCATCTATCAATTTCCGTTTAAAAAATTGCCTGAATTATTATTTGGCCAAGCTTTTTCAGGTATCGAAAGTAACTTCATGTGCTTTTACGACAACTATCTGATTTTTGCGGACAACGCTACGGCACTGAAGAATTACATCCACGATCTGGTGCTTTCTGAAACCTTGGAAAATGATACTCAATTTCAAGATTTTAATAGTCAGTTAACGAGTAGATCGAGCATTTATTTCTACCTGAATTTTTCAAAAGCATTCTATTTAAGTAACTATTATTTAGATGAAAACATCTCAAAATCAATCGAGGAAAATGAACTTTCCATTCGGAAATTTCAGGCTCTGGGATGGCAAATTTCACCGAGCAACGAGCAATTTTTAAATAGTGTTTATCTGAAATTTGATCCGGTTTTGAAAGAAGAACCTCAAACGGTTTGGCAAAGTAAGCTGGACTCTACAGTTGCGATCAAGCCACAGCTGGTGATCAACCACAACGACAAAGCCAACAAAGAAGTTATCATTCAGGATAACAAGAACAACCTTTACCTGATTAACAAAGAAGGTGTGAGCCATTGGAAAGTGAAACTCCCCGGTCAAATTATGGGCAAGATTTACCAGATTGACTATTACAAAAATGGAAAACTGCAATACCTGTTCAACACCAAGAACCACCTCCATTTAATTGACCGCGAAGGAAATAATGTTGCTCGCTACCCAATCAATTTGCGAGCCCCGGCAACCAATGGATTGGCTGTTTTCGACTACGATAATAACCGCAAATATCGTTTTTTCATTGCCTGCGAAAATAAAGAAGTTTATGCCTACGACAACGAAGGTAACCTCGTTCGTGGCTGGGATTTTAAAGGTACTGACGGGAAGGTGACTTCTCCGGTAAAACATTTCCGTGTAGCCGGAAAAGATTACATCGTTTGTGCCGATCAGTATAAAACCTACATTCTTGACCGAAGAGGAAATACACGTGTGAGCACCAAGGCCGGTTTTGAGCATTCTGACAATGAATTTTACCTGGTAACCGGTAAGCAGCAAGCGATTGCTTCAACTGATGTGAATGGTGTTGTTCATTTACAATACTTTAACGGCCATGAAGAAACTGTAAAAACAACCAGCTTGAGTAAAAACCATTTTTTTGAAGCCGAAGACATAAATGCGGACGGAAAATCTGATTTTGTACTCGCTGACGAAAAACAACTGATTGCATTTACTGATAGGGGAAAGCAGATTTTTGAGCGAGAGTTTGACAGTCCGATTACCAGCAAGCCCAACAGCTACATGTTTTCAAACAATGACCGGAAAATTGGTGTTGTTTGTGGAGCTGAAAACCGGGTATATTTAATCAATTCTGATGGTTCTGTTTATGACGGGTTTCCTCTGCATGGAAACACTGACTTTACCATTGGCTTTTTTAACCATTCAAATCCATTTTTCAACTTGGTAGTTGGTAATGAAGACAATAGTTTTTACAACTATCAGGTGGAATAGTCTATACCAGAACAGTCAATAATTTTTCAACGGAAATTGGTTTGATAGCAATCTCAATTCTTCTTAGTTTCTGCTCTAGTTCTTCATAATCGTGACGAGCATTCAACAGCGAATTTGTTAGCAAAATAGCCTGTTCATTGGAAATCTTACCGAAAAGATCAATTGTGTGTATGACACCTTTAACCACCTCCAGTGTGAACTGGATGGAATTGCCTTCCAGATCATCAATCCGGTTACTGTATTTGTATTTTGGAGAATAGCCATAAATCCAGTCCCAGCTTGCATATTTCTCCTCCCTCAACTTTTGAATTTTTTCAATATCATCCTCCGAAAATTGAAAAACCTTCGGTTCCGGATAACTGGTCCGAATGCCTTCAAAAATAAAGTCAGAGAAATCATTCACACTCATCTCTCGATCCAGGTAATTCGCAATGTTTGTTACCTCGCTTCGATTCGACTGCACTGCCTTATCCTCGAAACGCGATAGATCAACTTTCAACGCGTTTTTCAACTTACCTAATTCACTATTATACAGCAAAGTTCCGTGATGAAGTACCCGTTTCTTAAAAACATGCTCAGCATTGCCCGATATCTTTTTCCCATCCAGCATCAAGTCGTTGCGGCCAGTGGTATAGGCATCCAATCCCAACCTCTTCAGCACCTCAACAATAGGCTGCGTAAACACCTTGAAATTAACTTGATCAATTCGCTCAACCGTTTTTATAAAGGTGAAATTCAAATTTCCGGGATCGTGAAATACCGTGCCCCCCCCCGATAGTCGCCGGGCTATTTTTATTCCATTTTCGGCCACATAACGATGATTAATTTCGGCAAGTGCATTTTGGTGTTTCCCAACTACAATGGAACTTTCACCCTGCCAAAGCATGAAAACATCTTCGTCGAAATTCTTCAGCAAATATTCTTCGGCTGCCAAATGAAAATATGGATCCAGCCCTTTTTGTTGAATGCAGAGTACAGTCATAGATCACAAAAGTAATTAAAACTCCAGAATGATCCCGATGGTAGGAAGCGTTGTTCCCGAAGTATTCTCAACCCGATCGAGCACATACCGGGATCCTCCGTCGGTAGTCACATAGTTGCCACTTTCATTCTGCTGCCGAACCAGAATGTCCTGATCTTCATTTTGGAAATTGTAAAAATTCTGAATATCAATGTAGAACTTCGCTGTGATCTTATCCAAATAGTAAGCTTTATCAATCCGCAAATCTAATTGATGAAAGGCATCAAATCGTTTGGTATTCCACTGGTCGGTATCCAAATACGGGCCATTATTTACATTCCAGGCCTCAACCAAAGCCGACTTGTCCAAATCGTAAGGCGTATAAGGTAAACCACCAACAAACCGCCAGCGAGCTCCCACACGCCAATTGCGCTTTAACTTTTTGGTCGAAGTAAGCACCAGCAAGTGTCGGCTATCCCAGCTCGACACAATGTAGTTGTTATTTTTATCCTGAAATTCGCTCCGCACCCAGGTATAAGACAAATTCAAGTTGAATTTATTTGGTGAAGCGATTCGTGTTTGTAACTCAATACCGTAGGCACGCCCCTCCGAAATTGATCGGACCTCTTCGTTTCCAATCACTCCAAAATCAGCACCCAGATTAGCCAAACTTACCGACTCATTAACCGAAAACGGGTAGTCACTGTATTTTTTATAAAACGCCTCCCCCGAAAAAACAACATTTTGCTGTGGCTGAAACTCAATACCGGCTATCAAATGGTCAGCCTGAATATATTTTAAATCGTTCTCCTTATTCACCAGTACGCCATTTTCTTTATAACCTAGTGCAGTGTATGGTGGTAGCTGGAAGTAACGACCGGTATTAAAATTCAAGCTCCATTTTGGCGATAGCTGATACGAAGCTGAGAGTCGCGGCGAAAGCTGGTCAAAAGGCGACTGCATACTCGAAGAATAGTTGTTGGCATCAAGCCGGATACCCAACGAAAGGGTCAATCTTTCATCCAGAATTTTATTGCTAGCCTGCCCAAATAAGCCCCATTTCACCAAGTTCAAATCGGTATCAAAATTAACATCCAAAATGCCATCCGAATAATACCGTCTTTGTCGAGTTGAATTGGTGTAGGTCACAAAATCAGCATTCGCGCCATAGTTAATCTTGACATTGCCAACCCGTGTTGAATTCTCATAGCGCAACTTATTTTCAATTTCTTCGGAAACGTAATCCAGCGTTTTGTTATCCTCCGAACTGTAATCGTTGTCCAAATATTTCACAGCCGAATTATTCAGGTGACTACGGCTAAAAACAATCGTTCGGAAACCATTCTCGCGATAATGCTTATAAACGGCTCCCACTGTGTAACTCCATTGCTCGTTTTCAGGAATCGAAGCCAAAATATACCGTTGCTGGGCATCCGGATTTTCAAGATCCAGGTTTAAGTCGAACTTGTCAATTGCTCCTAGTCCAATAAACGAAATCTCGTTCTTCCGATCGAGCTTTGTTTTTACTTTAAACTGAAAATCATTAAAAGTGGGTAAAAAAGGCAATTCGAAAAGGCTAAACAAGAATTGTAAATACGAACGACGGGCTGAAAATATATAAGTCGTTTTTTCTCCAATTGGTCCATCGAAGGTTCCGGTAACTTCTGAAGCTCCAACTGAAAATTGCGCCCGTAATTTATCGGTATTTCCATCAACCTGATAAAACTCAAATACCCCACTTAGAGCGTTCCCCCGATCGGCCGGGAAAGCTCCCGAATAGTAGTTGACCTCACGTAACAAATCAGCATTGATGATCCCAACCGGGCCACCGGATGCCCCCTGGGTAGCAAAGTGATTGATGTTAGGAACTTCAACCCCATCAAGAAAAAAACGACTTTCGGATGGACCACCGCCTCTGATAATAATATCGTTGCGAAACGAAGGAGTAGATTGCACACCCGGAAACGACTGGATCACCTTGCTGATATCACGGTTGGCTCCAGGGCTGTTTTCAATTTCGGAAATACCAATGTTCTTTAACGATAGCGGACTTTCCTCTGTCTTTCGAAAAAGCGAAGCTGAAACAGTTACTTCACTCAGCTCAGTATTGCTTTTTTCAAGTGCGATATCTAAATCAACCGCCTTTGAATTGCTAACCTCTATTTCGGGAGAAATCGTATTTTCATACCCCACAAACGACACTTCCAACCGGACGAATCCTGGCTTCAAGCCGGTAATATGATAGGTTCCATCCTCGTTGGAAACCGTTCCAATTGTTGTTCCCGCAACCACCACATTAACAAAGGGTAATCCTTCGTTACTGTCGGCATCATAAATACGCCCATGAACTACAGCCCGCTGTGCAAATACTCCATTCCCAATGAAAAGCAATATTAATATGAGGATATAGAAAACTTTATTTCTGATCGGTTTTTGAATCATTATCTTTGATGTTTCAGTTTTTATTCAGCAGAATCTGTTGAAATGATCGCTGAATTAGTTAAACAAAAATAACGAAAGCTTGTTCGATTGAACAATGTTTTTAATAAAAGTAGCGCAGGAATATGCGAATTGTAATACAGCGGGTTTCCAAGGCCTCAGTCACCATCAATCAAGAAATAAAATCGACAATTGGATGCGGATTACTTCTGTTGTTGGGAATTGAAGATGACGACAATAGCGAAGACATAAATTATCTGGTGAAGAAAGTCAGCCAGTTACGCATCTTTGATGACGAAGATGGGGTCATGAACAAGTCGTTGCTAGACGTATATGGCGAAGCATTAGTTGTGAGCCAGTTTACCTTGCATGCAACTACCAAGAAAGGAAATCGACCATCCTACATTCGTGCTTCGAAACCACCCACCGCCATTCCATTGTACGAGCAATTCGTAGATGCACTATCGGCAACTCTTCAGCAAGAAGTGAAAACCGGTGAGTTTGGGGCCGATATGAAGGTAGACTTGCTCAACGATGGTCCGGTAACCATCATCATCGACTCAAAAAACAAGCAATTTTAACAATAAAAAGCAGCTAGCATTTGTTTCTAATGTATGATCAATGATAACTAACATGAGCACAAAACCCGAAGCCATAAGTTTACCTGTAGCTCAGGAAATGGTTGACCAATGGATTAAAACCATAGGTGTCCGATACTTCAGCGAATTAACCAATATGGCCATTCTAACAGAAGAAGTTGGAGAATTAGCCCGTGTTATGGCACGAAAATACGGCGACCAATCATTTAAAAAGAGTGATGAGAATTACGAAATGGCTGATGAAATGGCTGACGTGCTATGGGTTTTAATCTGTTTGGCCAATCAAACCGGAGTTGACCTAAACAAAGCATTCATAAACAACGTAGAAAAGAAAACCAAGCGGGATGAAAACCGCCATCAAAATAATCCGAAACTAAAATAGTCTCCAATGGAAACAATCCACCGAAGCTTAGCAGAGATCAAAGTCGCAGCACAAAACAATTCCAATTCAGACTGGCAAGAGCTGGCATTTTCTTGTATTGACTTAACAACATTAAACTCGACAGACACCGTTAGCCATGTAAAGGCTTTTACTGAGCGGGTAAATGATTTTGAGAACGACTATCCGAGCTTGTCCAATGTGGCTGCTATTTGTGTTTATCCGAACATGGTGCGTACCGTTAAGGAGAACTTAAACGACGACAATGTAAATATAGCTGCTGTGGCCGGTGGGTTTCCCGGATCGATGAGCTTTATTGAGGTAAAAGTGAAGGAGGCCCGAATGGCTGTTGACTACGGCGCTGATGAGATTGACATCGTTCTCCCGCTTTGGGCATTTATGGATGGTAATGACCTGATTTGCCGTGAAGAGGTAACAACCATCAAACAAGCCATTGGAGACGCACACTTGAAAGTGATATTGGAAACCGGAGCCATTGCCGAACCGGAGCAAATCCGTCATGCTTCGTTTTTAGCCATGGAAGCAGGCGCTGATTTTATTAAAACTTCCACCGGAAAAATAACCCCAGCAGCGACACCTGAAGCAGCTATTGAAATGTGCTTGGCAATAAAAGACTTTTACAAGAAGACGGGGAAAAAAATTGGATTTAAACCAGCTGGCGGTATCTCAACAACTGAAGATGCCATCCTTTACCTAACTATTGTTAAAGAAATCTTGGGTGAAGAATGGATGACTCCTTCCCTATTTCGCATTGGAGCCAGCCGTTTGGCAAATAATTTATTGAGTGATCTTTTGGATGAAAAGGTGAAATATTTCTAGCCCGATGTAACGGACTATTTCCTTTTTTCCACGTCAAACACCTTACTAACAGAGCCATGCAATAGCAATAATCGGCGAGATGTAGCTTCATTATAATCCAGTTCATCCATTATCATCTGAGTACCGCGGGCAATCAATTTTTGGTTGGTCAACTGCATATTGACCATTTTATTGCCTTTCACTTTTCCCAGTTTAATCATCAGCGAAGTGGTAATCATATTCAGAATCAATTTTTGAGCTGTGCCCGATTTCATGCGCGTACTGCCCGAAACAAACTCAGGTCCGACGATAGCCTCAATAGCAACATCCACATTTTTGGCCAATTCGCTCCCCAGATTGTTTGCGATACAACCAGTCAGGATACCATTCTCACGAGCCTTTTTCACAGCTCCAATTACATACGGCGTGCGTCCCGAAGCGGCAATGCCGACAACAGTATCTAACTTGTTAATATTGTAGGTCTGTAAATCCTGCCACCCCAATGTTACATTATCCTCAGCTTTTTCTACCGCTTTTCGGATGGCCTGATCCCCACCCGCAATCATGCCAATTACCATATCATCGCCTACCCCATAAGTTGGAGGAATCTCCGAGGCATCCAAAATTCCAAGTCGCCCACTGGTACCTGCTCCGATGTAAAATAAGCGGCCACCTTTTTGCATACGCTCGACAACCTGCTCAACCAACTGTTGTATTTGCGGGATGGTTTTCTCCACTGCCGGAAGTATTTTTTGGTCTTCGGCATGAATACTTTCGAGCAACTGGCGAACCGACATTTGTTCCAGGTCGTCGTATAATGATTCTGATTCGGTTATACTGTTTGAACTCATTACTCCTAACTTTAGCTCGTATGAAATTTCTTCAACATTTCGATGGGATCTTTTAGAATCACGGGCTGGTCAAAACCATATTCTTCTGCCAGCTCGTTAATAAACATTCTAAGTCCCCAAGCTACCGAACCAACAAACCCAATCGGAAATTCAGAATATTCCGGTAATTGAATCACATTGCGTTCGAAAAATTCTTCAATACTTGTTATCACCAACTGGTGGCAATACTCCTTGTCGATGTACTTCGATAAAAATGGGGCAAATTCAGCCAAATATTTGTTCGGTCTGTCCTCCTTATAAACACGCCCCAAAACTTCAGATTCTGTAAAGTCGAAGTCTTGTTCAAATAAATTTTGAACATCTAATGGCATGTTATTCTTAAAATAATCGCTTAGCAACTTTTTGCCAAAAAATGCTCCACTGCATTCGTCTCCTAGAATAAACCCAAGAGATGGAACCCGAGAAATTATCCCATTACCATCGTACAAACACGCCCCTGATCCAGTTCCCATAATACAAGTGATTCCCGCATCGTTTCCAAACAAAGCACGGGCAGCTCCAACAAAGTCGCTACTCATTTCAACCGAACTCTCTGGAAATAATTTTTGAAGCGCATCCTGAATCACCTTTCCCCGCTCTTGGTTAATAATTCCAGCTCCATAAAAAAAGATAGCGTCTACATGTTCTGACACCTGCGGGAATAAATCAGTTTTGAGCTCATCATAAATATCCTCAGTAGATCGAAAAAAAGGATTAATACCAGTTGTTTGAATAATAGAAGACTCCCCTTTTTTATCAGTGATGAGGAGCCAGGAGGTCTTTGTTGATCCGCTATCTGCTATTAATAGAGTCATATAACAAATGTAAGTAATTTTACTGCACATGCTAGCAATCAAACAAAACATGTATGACCAATTTTGATTGTTGTCAAATAGCTGCAAATACGAATTAAACACCAAAACTTTTTCCGTCAAAAATGTATCTTAGCGGTGAACATTCAATTTCCAGCTGAAAAAGATAAATCGAATTGGATTTATACGATGGATAAAAAAAGAACAAACGGTAAACAAACAGAGACCAAACCATGAGTACCACTTTGATTTCTATTATCATCCTGTCGTTTTTTGCCTTGCTGATGGCTATTTCTTATTTCTCATCGCGCCATGCAACAAACGACACTTTCTTTACCGGAAATCGGCGTTCGCCATGGTACCTTGTTGCTTTTGGAATGATTGGCTCCACCATTTCTGGTGTTACTTTTATATCAGTGCCAGGAGAAGTTGGGAACAGCGCGTGGACCTATCTCCAGTTTTTAATTGGAAACTTCTTCGGATATTGGCTCATCGCGTTGGTTTTGATTCCGCTTTACTACAAACTAAACCTGGTTTCAATCTACACCTATCTTGATCAGCGTTTTGGTGTCCGCTCATACAAAACCGGAGCTTTCTTTTTCCTATTGTCGCAAACAATCGGAGCATCGTTTAGGCTTTATCTTGCGGCGGGAGTTTTGCAAATTGGCTTTTTCGAGGCGCTTGGAATTCCATTCTGGCTAACCGTATTAATGACTTTATTTTTGATTTGGATTTACACCTACAAAGCCGGAATAAAAACAGTGGTCTGGACCGATACACTCCAAACTCTATTTATTTTAGGAGCTGTTGGAATTACAATTTTTATGATTTCAAAGCAACTTAATCTCAGTTCAAAAGAGCTGGTAGACACAGTTGTGCATCACCCATATAGCCGAATATTTGATTGGGACTGGCAATCGAAAACAAATTTCTTTAAACAGTTTTTCGCTGGGCTGGGCATTGTATTGGTGATGAACGGACTAGATCAAAACATGATGCAAAAGAATCTAACTTGCAAGACTCAAAAAGACGCACAAAAAAATGTCTTTTGGTTTAGTTTTGCTTTCATCATTGCCAACATATTTTTCCTTAGTCTGGGTGTAATGCTTTATGCCTTTGCTCAACAAAAAGGCATTGCTATTCCTGATCGTAGCGACGATTTGTTTCCCTTTTTAGCTTTACAGTATTTTGGAACTTTTGCCGGTGCCTTATTCCTTCTTGGCATTTTAGCCGCGGCATACTCAAGCGCTGATTCAGCGCTGACTGCCTTAACGACGTCTTTTTGTATCGACTTTTTAAATATTGATGCCAACAAACCAAAAAGTAAAAAAACAAGATTCTTTGTTCATATTGGCTTTTCACTACTTATGTTTATCGTTATTGTTCTTTTCAGAATCATAAACAACGACAGTGTGGTAACAGCTGTTTTCCGGGTTGCGGGATATACCTACGGCCCATTGCTGGGACTCTTTGCCTTTGGTATTTTAACTAAACGAAAAGTAAATGACCGGCTGGTTCCTGCAATAGGAATAGCTTCTCCATTAATAACCTATGTCATCAACATCAATTCGGAGTCTTGGCTTGCAGGTTATCAATTCGGATTTGAACTACTCTGGCTCAATGGAGCATTCACATTTTTGGGGATGCTATTTTTTTCAAATTTAGAGAATTACGAATGAATTTTCAGGAAAGAATAATATGGAACTTTGAGACAGAGCCTCCTGGAATTATTTGATTAAAACAATCTCCTGTGGCAGAACTGAAGACCACCTCAACAAAAAGAATTATATTCGTACAGTTTCTCTTTATCCTGACAAAGATCGATGCAAAATACAACGTGTAGCAATGAGCAAACAAGACAAATGTCTACAACTTCGGTTTAAACCATATCAGCTCCAGTTAAAACATACGTTTACACTTGCTAAAAGTACGCGCGTGTCCACTCCTACCATGTTTACGGAAATAGCCTACAATGGAATAGTGGGATATGGAGAAGCTTCCATGCCTCCTTATTTAGGTGAAAACCATGATACGGCAAGCAAGTTTCTGCAATCGCTTAAATTAGATCAATTTAAAGACCCTTTTCAGCTAGAAGATATTTTAAGCTATGTAGATGAAGCTGCCGAAGGTAATTGTGCCGCCAAAGCCTCCATCGATATTGCTTTGCACGACCTGATTGGAAAAATAAAAGATCAACCGTGTTACAAAATCTGGGGATTCAATCCCAAAGATGCTCCTGATACATCATTCACAATAGGTATTGATACACCGGAGATCATTAAGCAAAAATTAGGGGACGCCGCAGGATTCAAGATCCTGAAAATAAAACTGGGCCTCGATAATGATAAGGAAATCATTGAAGCGATCCGCTCAATGACCAATGTTCCTATTTGCGTTGATGCTAATCAAGGATGGAAAGATAAGCATCAAGCGCTGGACATGACCCATTGGTTGAAAGCAAAAGGAGTTATTTTTATTGAACAGCCAATGCCCCAAAAAGACTTGGAAGAAACTGCCTGGCTCAGCCAAAACAGCCCATTGCCAATTATTGCCGATGAAGCCGTACAACGATTAGCTGGCCTAAAGAAGGTAAAGGGTGTCTATTCCGGGATCAACATCAAATTAATGAAATGCACCGGCATGCGTGAAGCGCACAAAATGATAACACTCGCCCGGCAATTGGACATGAAAGTAATGATTGGCTGCATGACCGAAACATCATGTGGCATTTCAGCAGCAGCTCAATTATCGCCAAAAGCTGACTGGGCTGACCTGGATGGAAACTTGTTAATCAACAACGATCCGTTTACCGGCGTAAAGGTTGAAGATGGCAAAGTAGTGCTGCTAAACAAACCCGGGATTGGCGTAAGCCCAAAATAAAACAGACTAAATTAGGACTCCAGCCCAATTAGTATAAACTACTTTTTTCGGGTAGTCACGTAATTGATCAGCTCAATCATCGCATTTCGAGAGTCAGTTTCCGGGAAATTGTTGATTTCGGATATCGCCCGGTCGCGGTAAAAATTCATTTGCTCGGTGGCATATTCCAGTCCACCACGTTCAACAACGAGATTAACTAGTTCCTGCACTTTTGAGGTGTTCTTGTTTTTACGCTTTACCTCACGCAAAATGCGACGTTTTTCTTTTTCTTCTGAATTGCTCAACACGTAAAGTAAAGGCAGCGTAATCTTCTTTTCCTTGATGTCATTCCCGGTTGGCTTTCCCAGCAATCCTTTCGCCTGATAATCAAAAATATCATCCTTAATCTGGAAAGCAATCCCCGCATCAATACCAATCCGGAACAATTTTTCAACCAACGATTCGTCATCCGATACCGACGCTGCTCCCATTGCCATGCTGGTTGCAATTAGCGAAGCTGTTTTCTTCTCAATAATTTCGAAATAAGTATCGTAATCAATGTCCAGTTTGCGGCTTTTACGTAATTGTAGTATTTCTCCCTCACTCATGTCTTTCACAGAGCGACTGATCAGCTTCAGGAAATTGTAGTTCTCATTATCAATATTCAACAACATTCCCTTCGCCAAGATATAATCGCCCACCAAAACCGCCAGCTTATTTTTCCAGAGAGCATTAATAGAAAAACTACCGCGACGTTCATACGATTCGTCAACGACATCATCGTGGACCAAGGTAGCCGTGTGCAGCAACTCAATAGAAGAAGCAGCCATGTAGGTTGAATCGTTAAATTCGCCAGTCATTTTAGCCGCAAGAAAAACAAACATCGGTCGCATTTGCTTCCCTTTCTTCCGCAGAATATAATTGATAATCAATGATAACAAGGGGATATCACTTTGAATAGTCTTTTTGAAGTAGTCTTCAAATTGATTCAACTCATCTTTTATGGGTTTCTGAATGATATCCAAAGAGGTCATTTGTTCCGTGTTTTGAACCGTTCAAAAATAGCAAATTAATTAGGTTTTCGGCTAATATATTAAAGTCATACACAAAATAATAAGGTCTTTGTTCATCGGAAAGTTAGCTATCAAGTGTTTGTATTCATTCTAAAAAAAAGAAACGACCGAAATTTTTGTTTTAGAAGAAATTAAATATTTATATATTTGCATTTGTAATTAATAATATAATACAATGCAGTTTAAAGAACTAGATGCTGATCGGCTTGACACCGCTGCCAATATGCTAAAAGCGATTGCGCATCCGATGCGTATAGCTATACTCAAGCATCTTGAAGGGGGTAAAAAATTAACCGTTACCCAAATCCATGAACTTTTAGGGATTGAACAGTCAACTACGTCGCATCACTTAGGTATTTTAAAAGATAAAGGAGTTTTATGCTCACGCCGCGAAGGTAAGAATACCTTTTACTATTTGAAACACGATGTTCTAAGTCAAGTTGTTGACTGTCTGGAACGCTGTACCTGTGGAGAATAATTGCAACAAACAACATATTCTGGAAAGCCGACAAAAAGTCGGCTTTTTTATTTATTGGAGGGAAGTTCTTAATTTCACCCTCTCAAATTTGAATCATGGCAAAAATCAGAGTTAACAAGCAATTTGGATTCGAAATGTCTCATGCGCTATCCAATTACGATGGCTTATGTCGTAATATTCACGGGCATTCCTATAAATTACAAATTACCCTCATTGGCAGTCCACTTAATAAAGAGGGAGATCCAAAGGACGGAATGGTCATCGATTTTAGTATCTTGAAAAAGCTGGTTAAAAAGCACATTGTGGAACCCTTTGATCATTCACTCATGATTAATAACCTCGCAGCACACGATAAGCTGATTGAACTGGGCGAAATGTACGAACGTCAGCACCTGGTCAACTTTCAACCAACTACCGAAAATATGGTTATTTTTATAGCCGAGAAGCTAAAAAAACTATTGCCTGAACATCTTGAATTATTTAGCGTTCGACTTTATGAAACCACCACTTCATTTGCCGAATGGTTTGCTTCCGATAACTTTTAAAACAGAACATCATGCCTGAACAAAACGACAATAACCACCGCCTTTTTTTGCTCGACGCCTATGCGTTAATCTATCGTTCGTATTTTGCCTTTATCAAAAACCCAAGATTTAACTCCAAAGGATTAAATACCTCGACCATGATGGGTTTCGTTAATTCTCTGGAGATGTTGCTCAACAAAGAGAACCCAACACACATCGCCGTCGTGTTTGATGTGCATGCCCCTACTTTCAGGCACGAAATGTACACCGAATACAAAGGTACCCGCGATGAGATGCCGGAAGATATTCGGACAGCGATTCCATGGGTGCGGAAAATTATTGAAGCTTACAATATCCCAATCCTCGAAAAAGAAGGCTTTGAGGCTGATGATGTTATTGGAACATTGGCTAAAAGAGCTGAAAAACAAGGCTACAAAACTTATATGATGACTCCCGACAAAGACTATGCGCAGCTGGTTTCGGAAAATATTTTCATGTACAAGCCTGGCCGCGCCGGAAACGACGTGGAAGTATGGGGAGTAGAAGAGGTGAAAAAGAAATTTGAGATTGAACGTCCGGAGCAAGTCATTGATATCTTAGGCCTGATGGGCGATAGTTCAGACAATATTCCCGGATGCCCCGGAATAGGGCCGAAAACTGCGATGAAGCTCATCTCTTCTTATCATTCTATTGATGGTATTTACGAGCATATTGAGGAGTTAAAAGGCAAGCAAAAAGAGAACCTCGTAAACTTTGAGGAACAGGTCAGGTTGTCTCGTAAATTGGTTGAAATTATTCAGGATGTACCGGTTGTGTTCGACGAAAAAACGCTGACTAAAGATGAGGCAAACATTGAAGAACTTCGGAATATATACAACGAACTTGAATTTAAGACATTGGCACAAAAACTTGATGCGCCAAAGCAAAAGGCAGATCCGAGTTTTGAGCAAGGAACACTATTTGGCGGAAGCGAAGGATCCGAACAAGTTGTTCGTAAGGATTTAGTGAACTTGGAAAACACACCGCACAACTATTTTTTGGTTGAAAATGCGATGCAGCGTGCCAGCCTACGCGCTGAACTTTCGGTGCAGGAAGAGTTTTGTTTCGACACTGAAACAACAGGATTGGATACGCATACAGCAGAACTGGCTTGTCTCTCATTCGCCTTCAAAAAAGGAGAAGCTTATTGTGTGACTTTACCTACAAAGCGAGAAGAAGCTCAAAAAATAGTTGAAGAATTCCACTTGATTTTTGAAGATGAAAACGTTCGTAAAATCGGACAAAACATCAAGTATGATATCTTGATGTTGAAGCATTACAATGTTGAAGTAAAAGGCCCGATTTACGACACCATGATTGCGCATTATCTTATTCAACCCGAATTGCGCCACAACCTCGATTACCTGTGCGAAACTTATCTGGGATACCAAAAAGTAGAAACCGAAGAGCTGATTGGCAAAAAAGGCAAAAAGCAGCAAAGCATGCGACAAGTTCCGATTGAAAAGTTGAAGGATTATGCCTGCGAAGATGCGGATCTGACCCTGCAACTAAAACTAGCCATTGATCCTGAGTTGGATAAAACCGGCGTTCGTTCGGTGTTTGAAAAAATTGAAATGCCACTAATTCCTGTTTTAGCCGACATGGAAATGGCCGGTGTAACACTCAACACCAATGAATTAGATATTTTTGCAGACAAGCTTCGCGAACAGTTAAGCACCCTAGAAAAAGACATTAAAGATTTGGCAGGCGAAGATTTTAATGTCTCGTCGCCAAAACAACTGGGCCCCATTCTATTTGAAAAACTAAACATCGTTAACAAGGCCAGAAAAACGAAGACCAAGCAATATTCCACCGCCGAAGATGTGCTGAGTAAATTGGTTGATAAACACCCAATTGTTCCTAAGATATTGGAATTTCGTGGATTGAAAAAACTGCTATCAACCTACGTTGAAGCCTTACCACAATTGGTAAATACCCGTACAGGAAAGATTCATACCAGCTACAACCAGGCCATTGCTGCAACAGGGCGATTGAGCTCCACTAATCCGAACTTACAAAACATCCCGATTCGGGACGAAGAAGGTCGTGAACTTAGAAAAGCGTTTACTGCTTCAGATGAAAATCATGTGTTTTTGTCGGCCGACTATTCGCAAATTGAATTGCGCATTATGGCTGCATTGAGTAAAGATGAAAATCTGCTTGAGGCTTTTAATAACAAACAGGATGTTCACTCAACAACAGCTTCAAAAATCTATAAAGTTGCTTTGGATGAAGTGACTTCCGACATGCGCCGAAAAGCCAAAACGGCCAACTTTGGAATCATCTACGGAATCTCAGCTTTTGGTTTGTCTGAACGTCTGAACATTTCGCGCACCGAAGCTAAGGAGTTAATCGATGGCTATTTTAAAAACTTCAGCCGCGTAAAAGAGTTTATGGATGAAAGTATTAATTTAGCTCGCGATCACGGATATGTGGAAACGATTAAAGGTCGCCGCCGATATTTGAAAGATATTAATTCGGCCAATGCGGTGGTTCGGGGTGTTGCGGAGCGAAATGCCATCAACGCTCCCATCCAGGGATCAGCTGCCGACATCATCAAGCTGGCCATGATCAATATCTGGAACACGCTGAACGAACAAAAATTACAAGCTAAAATGATTTTACAGGTACATGATGAATTGAACTTCGACGTACCTAAAAATGAACTGGACCAGGTAAAAGAAATTGTCAAACAACAAATGGAACATGCTGTTGAGATTGGCCTTCCGCTAACCGTCGAAATGAATGCAGGTGTCAATTGGATGGAGGCCCATTAAACGAAGTGCTGTAGATTCTGATCTGTTGAGAAAACGTGCTTGATCGTATATTAGCAAAATAGCAATTAACAAGAAATTAAAAAGTCGGGAATTGAAAACTCCCGACTTTTCTTTACTATTCAACCCCCGCTTTTTTCAAGATCATTTCCAGCGGGCAAAATTTGGTAAACGACGACTGAAACAGGTTTAGCCCCACAAAAGCCGCTAAAATTAGCCAATTATTGTCAACAGTAGTGGCCAAAATTACGCTCACCGAAACCATAAACCCGGCAACAGCCCGTACTATTCTTTCTTTCATATCCGTTATATTTTAAAAAATTACACAAACTTTTCCACCCCAACGATGTATGCATTCATCGGGCTCATTGCGTCAATACTATGATTAAATTTATCAATCCGTTCCAAAAGCTTATTCGCTTTGTCTTCGGCTAAAAATGTAAACGAAACCATGTAGTTATATGGATTTTTTCGGGAGCCAAACCAGTTCGCAAAATCAGTATTTCCATCAGCTTGCTCCATAAAACCTTCCACATCCATCTCGCTATAAGCACTGATCTTTATCGACTTAAAAATCTGCTGCAACTCATGATGGTAGGCCTTTGCGCATTGAATAATTACAAATTTCATCATATTTGTTTATTTTATTGGTTCGTTAGAAATTTCTTCATCTGATTCGACAACAAGCACTTCTTCCTCCACCGGATATTTCTTCTTCTCCGTCATGTAATAAATCAACGGAACAATTACCAGTGTTAGCACGGTCGAAGCGATAGTTCCACCCATCAACGAAATGGCAAGTCCCTGAAAGATCGGGTCGAATAAAATAACAACAGCTCCAATCACAACCGTTCCAGCAGTTAGCAGAATTGGCGTTGTTCGTACTGCCCCCGCCTCAAGCACTGCTTCTTTTAGCGGAATGCCATCATTAAGTCGGAGGTTGATAAAGTCAATTAGTAAGATGGAGTTTCGAACCATAATTCCTGCTAAGGCAATCGCACCAATCATGGATGTTGCAGTAAAGAAAGCGCCCATCATCCAATGGCCAATCAGTATTCCAACCAAGGAAAGTGGTATCGCCACCATCATCACAAAAGGTACTTTAAAGTTCTGGAACCAGCCGATGATCAGCATGTAAATAACTAAAAGCACCACGGCAAAGGCAGTACCCAAATCGCGGAATACTTCGTAAGTAATTTGCCACTCACCATCCCACTTCAGGCTATAGTCGTCTTGTGTAAAAGGTTGCTGCGTGAACTCTTCATTCAACGTATAACCTTCCGGCAGTTGAATCTGGTTTAAATGATCAGACATGTTCAGAATTCCATACACCGGGCTTTCCAATTCTCCGGCAATATCGGCCGTTACATAAACCACCCGTTTCTGATTTTTGCGGTAGATGCTTTTATCCTGTATCCCTTTCTCAACTTCAACCACATCGCCCAGAGCAGTCATTTTCCCGGTTTGACTCATGATATTGATCTTTTTCAGATCCTCAATATTAGAACGCTCATTTTCTTTAAAACGAAGGACAATACCAATTTGCTCATGCTCCTTTTCCTGATAAAGCTGTGTCACCTCATGACCACCTAAAGCCACTTGTAAACTATGAACCACTTGCTGAGTTGACAGCCCCATCAAAGCGGCCTTTTCTTTTAGTACATTGAATTTATACTCTTCCTGATCGCTCTCCATGTGCCAATCGATATCTACGACATCGGCTGTTTGAGCAAATAAGTCTTTCACTTGGCTGGCGACATCCATTTGAGTTTCATAATCGGGTCCGTACACTTCAGCAACCAATGTTGACATGACAGGAGGCCCCGGTGGTACCTCAACAACTTTCACATTGGCATTGAACTTCTTCGCCAGCTTTTGAAGTTCTGGTCGCATGACCTTTGCAATATCATGACTCTGCAAATCGCGGTCTCCTTTATCAGTGAGATTGACTTGAATATCGGCAACGTTTGAACCACTGCGTAAATCGTAGTGGCGAACCAAACCATTAAAGTTCATGGGAGAAGCTGTTCCCACATAAGTTTGGTAGTCTACCACATCTTCTTGCTGTGCGATGTAGGCTGCCAATTCTTTAGAAACAGCAGCCGTGCGCTCAAGTGTGGTCCCTTCGGGCATGTCAATAATTACCTGAAACTCGTTTTTATTATCAAAAGGAAGCATTTTTACTGTCACCATTTTGAAATACACTAAAGTCATTGATCCCAGCAACAGCACAGTCACCCCAATGATAAATCCCCAGCGTTTAAAACCTGAGTTCAACATGGGTTTCATGGTTTTGCTATACATACGATAGATGAGCGAATCTTCGAGCCTGAATTCCTTTTTATTGTCATCTTCCTTTCCGTTAAAACGAAGTAACCGATATGCTAAAAATGGAGTGATTGTCAACGCAACCAGCAAGGAGAAAATCATGGCAATGGATGCTCCGATGGGCATTGGGCTCATGTAAGGACCCATCAATCCTGAAACAAAAACCATTGGCAAAACCGCAGCAATTACTGTAAATGTGGCTAAAATAGTTGGGTTTCCCACCTCATCAATTGAGCGAATAGCCGCCTGTATAAAAGGCAATTTCTTCATCTTAAAGTGTCGGTGCATATTTTCAGCAATAATGATGGAGTCGTCCACCACAATTCCGGTCACAAATACCAACGCGAAAAGTGTAATCCGATTCAAGGTGTAGTCCAGAAAGTAGTAACTGAACATGGTGAGTGCAAATGTAATTGGCACCGATAAGAAGACGACTAGTCCTCCACGCCATCCCATGGCCAACATCACGACAAAGGTTACCGCGATAATGGCTCCCATCAGGTGCATCAGCAATTCCGATACTTTGTGAGAAGCTGTTTCTCCATAATTACGGGTTACATCAACATGCACATCCGAAGGAATCAAGTTTTGCTCTAAATGACTGATTTTCTCCAGAATTTGATCTGATACTTTCATGGCATCGGCTCCCCGGCGTTTGGCTACCGAAATGGTTACGGCCGGATATTCACCTTGAAAATTATCCTTTTGCTCATTAATCTTTCCATAACCGAAATTCACATATTGAATGGGTTCTTGCGGACCATCCAGTATTTCAGCAACCTGCTTTAAATACACGGGACTGCCGTTGTGAATGCCGACCACCAGGTTGGCAACATCATCCGAAGTTTTCAGAAATTGACCTGCTTCAACCAGGTATTCATTATCGTTATTATTGAATGATCCGGCATTGAATTGTTCATTGGCTAGCTGAATTTTCTGCGCAATACTCAGTGCATCCACATGAAATCCGGCCATTTGCTCATTATTCAATACCACACGAATCTGGCGCGAACGACCTCCGATAACTTTGGTTTCCGAAACATCATTCACTTGCTCAATCTCATTGTTCACTTCCTGAGCAATTCGACGTAATTCGTAATCACTATAGTTTTCGCTCCAAAAGGTCAACCCTAATACCGGAACGTCATCAATCGACCGTGTTTTAACCAAAGGTAAACTCGTTCCTTTGGGCATCTGATCCATGTGTTTCATGATCTCGTTGTACATTTTTACCAACGAGCGCTCCACATCTTCACCGACATAAAACTGAACAATTAACATGGCTTGACCCGGCATGGAGGTGGAATACACATATTCAACCCCTGGGATATTTGCAACCACTTTTTCAAGTGGTTGCATTACGCGTGACTCAATTTCTTTGGGACTGGCTCCGGGATACCGAAAAAAGATATCCGCAATGGGAACATCAATTTGGGGTTCTTCCTCCCGAGGCGTTAAATAAGAACTGTAGATGCCGATTGCCAAAAAAGCAATCATCAACAGCGGAGTCAGTTTTGAATTTATAAATAGTTTGGCGATACCGCCTGCAAATCCTGTCTTCATGTTTCTTCTGCTTATTTGTTTTCAACTAAGGCGCCATCAAACAGTTTTCCGTTTGAAATCTGAATGTAACTTTCCCCATCTGTCAGACCCGAAAGAATTTCAATTGAATCCTCGTGCGTTTTGCCGGTTTTTACCCAACGTAGTAAGGCATTGCCCGTTTGGCTCACGGTGTACAATCCAACTAATTGACCTCTCTGCACCAAGGCCGTTTTCGGAACCATGATCAGTGGATGGGTGCCATGCTCGTATAACACGGTGGCATACATGCCTGAGTATAATTGCTCGTTATTGTCGGCCAACAATACCTTGGCTTCAAACTGATTACCAGTGTTGGCCGATGAAGGATTGATTTCGGCAATCACACCGTTCAATTCCAGGCCATCCGCCGCATTGAAATGCACTTTTACTGAATCGTTCAAGGCCAATCTGCCAATGTCTGACTCAGGAATACGAGCCAACACTTTCCATTGCGAAGGGTTTTCAATACTCAGTAAAGGCATTCCGGGATTGGCCATGTCGCCTTCCTGTACAAATTTGCCGGTGATAATTCCACTGTATGGTGCACGAATCGACGCATATCGAAGCGATTCTTCTACTTCTTTTTCCATCTGGTTAACAGCTTCCAAACGAGCTTTAGTCATTTGATAACGCGAACGCATATCTTCAATTTCCTTGTCTGACGCACTTCCCGATTGATACAAAGCTTCAAAACGCTTCAAATCTTTTTCGGCACTTTCAAACGCGGTTTCGGCTTCAACTCTATTGGCTTCCACCTGAGCTTTTTTTGCCAGAATATCCTGATTGCGAATTTGCAATAACAGATCGCCTTGCTTTACTTTTTGCCCGGGGCGAGCATAAATCCGGGTCACTTGCCCCATCATTCGGGTACTTAAATTCGATTGCTTTTCAGCCGCCAGTTTTCCGGAAAAACTGTGTACTACCGGATAATCTTTTACTTTGGCAACAGCTATTTGAGCAGCTACTTTTGCTGGTTGCACGGCTTCTTGTTTATCGTTTTTGCCGCACGAGGAAATCAAAATCCCTAGTGCCAGAGCTATTATAAATGGGCTTGTTCTAACTAAATTTGTCTTCATCGTTATCTTGGCTTTATTCGTTAATCTCTTTTTCAAGCAATAATTCCAGTTCGAATACTGCCTGTTTATAATTGTAAATACGTTGGATATAATCCAGGTTTTTCTTCGAAGCCAGTGCTTCGGCAATCAACAAATCAGTGGTTTTTTCCAGCCCCTGCTCAAACCGGTCGGTGCGAATACGGAGCGACTCTTCGGCTTGCTCCTTGGCTAGTTTACCCGACTGAATCTGTTGATAAGTTAATTCTAATTTTCGTTTGGCTCTGTTTAACTGTATTTGGCTTTGTGACAGATAATCGTCGTAATTGTAGCGGGCTTCGTTGAGTTGCGCACTGGCTTTTTGTACGCTTCCCACATTTTTATACCCGCTGAATAAATCCCAGCTTAAACTGGCTCCAACCATGTAGTTACTGGCCGACGTTCCCAGTATTTCCTTGTCGTTCCACTCGTAACTTCCAAAGGCATTTACCCGAGGAATGAATTTCATTTTTTCCGAACGAAGCATATTTTCAGTTGCTTCAATTTGCTTCTGCACAGCTTTAAGATCCGACCGGTTTTCCAATTCTCCCGGATTGTAATTTACGGTGAACTGAGCCGGATCTTCTACCATTGAGTCGGTTGGTTCAATGCTGGAGTTTAAGTCCAATCCCACCAGGTGAGCCAAAAACTCGTTGGCTGTTTGTAGTTGATTGTTGGCTTCGCGCAACTGGCTTTGGCGCTCTTCCATACGAACTGAAGCTTCCAGCACATCGGCATGTTTAACAAAGCCTTGTGCTTCATTGTCTTTCGTTAGCGTTAGTGCTTCCTTGGCTACATTAACCGATTGTTGTAACACCTCAACGGCTGACTGTGCCAACTCCAATTGGAAATAAGCTTTCTTGACTTCGTATTGAATTTGCTGACGCGTGCGCTCGGTCTGAAGCGATACCGCTTCGTATTGATTTTTAGCTGCTTTGCGGGCGTAAATACCATCCACGTTAAGGATGGGTTGTTGCAACTCAATTTTTGTACTATAATTCTCAATATCGTCTGGATCGTTCAACATTGCGGGGTTAAAATCGGCTTGAGTGACCACCTCCTGCTTGAGCTTAAAGCCGAAAGCCGACAACGGATCGTTAGTTGACACTCCAGTATGACTAACCGATAAGCCTGGTAAAAACAATGAATTGGTCATTCGATAAGACCCGCGGGCTGCTTGCTGCCGGGCTTCTGCAACTTTTGCCGACCGATTGTTTTCTCCGGCCAGCTGCAAAGCCTCCTCCAAACTCAGCTGCTTCACCTGTCCCAATCCTATTAGAGGAATCGTAAAGCTTAATAGCAGTAAATAAATGTGTAATTGTTTTTGCATATCTATTCTTTCTGATTTGTTTTCTGGAAGCAAAAATAATGGTTTCGAATCTATATATCTATATTTATAGATGTTTATATTTTTAAATGTTTGCTAATTGAATTTAAATGATCTTAAAGCGATAATTAGCGGGGAATTAAAACAAGACTCAAGCCTCTTATTATCAGCAAATAATAACAATAACAGCACCTACAGAAGTATACAAGAAAGGAAATGTTAAGTTTATGTTACCCAAGATTATTTGCGGAAAATGATCGGGTAAAGAAAGAAGAAATTGAGTTAATCTATCCCCTAAGTCACCCAAATGAAGATTTAGAAGACCCAAAAAGTCTGTAAGATATTCTTCCAGCCCAAATCAATCATTTGGAAATTGATATTTCAATACAGTACAGATTATTCTATTTAATGAACAACCATTCAAACTATCGCTCATTGCTCCTTCAAAAACCGCGAACACACGACTCCTTTCTCTGCAGTCAAGAAGTTTACAGGTCGACTCGAATATCCTTATCAAACGAACCGCTAACTACCCAATCATGAGGAACTGTTACATTCTCACATTTTGGATAGCCCCTTGTTCGCAAACTGTCATAAAAAAGGCTCTTCCCAGTCGGGAAAAGCCTTCATATCCTAATTTTTAACGATTCTTCCAACTACTCAATATCCCGAACTCGCTTTTCCCAGTTCCAGGCCGACAGCAAGGTTTCTTCCAGCCCTTTTTCAGCTTTCCAACCCAGTTCTTCATTGGCATAGATGGTATCGGCCCAAATCTTTTCGATATCGCCGGCACGACGAGGTACAACTTTATAGTTTAGTTTTACGCCGGTCGCTTTTTCAAAACCATTTATAATTTCCAATACAGAATAGCCATTTCCGGTTCCGAGGTTAAAGACTTCATAGCCGCCTTTATTTTTATTCTTCAACAGGCGTTCAATGGCAATCACATGCGCCTTGGCTAAATCCACTACATTGATGTAATCGCGAATAGCAGAACCATCAGGCGTGTCGTAATCATCGCCAAATACGCTGAGTTCTTCGCGCAGTCCGGCAGCTGTCTGTGTAATAAAAGGCACCAAATTTTGCGGCACTCCAAGAGGTAATTCGCCAATCAAAGCTGTTGAATGCGCCCCAATTGGGTTGAAATAACGCAAGGCAATTCCTGTAATCTCGGGGTAAGCTTTAATACTGTCTTGCAAAATATCTTCATTCACCCGTTTGGTATTTCCGTAGGGCGATTCCGCATCTTTTCGAGGCGTATCTTCGGTTACCGGCAATTGATCCGGCTGGCCATAAACCGTACACGAAGAAGAGAATACAATGTTCGCAATGTTATACTTGCGCTGGCATTCCAAAATGTTCATCAGCGACACCAGGTTGTTGCGGTAATAATGCAGCGGCATTTGCACTGACTCACCAACAGCCTTCGAAGCCGCAAAGTGAATGATGGCCGCGATATCCTGATTGCGGCTAAAAAAATCCTCAGTTTTGTTGTAGTCAGCCAAGCTAAACTGTTCGAAAGTCGGTTTCTTCTCCGATATCTTTTCGATGTTTTCCAGAACGTCGGCACTGGAGTTGGAAAGATCATCCACGACGATCACTTCATATCCTGCATTTTGCAGTTCAACAACCGTATGAGATCCGATATAGCCGGTTCCTCCGGTCACTAAAATTTTTTGAGTCATAGTAATTGATTGAGTATTTTCTCCAAAACTACAATTTTTTCAGCAGTGCATAGTGGAACATCGAAGTGCATCTTAATCTTTCACCTTTGAAAACTCCGAATAAATGTTGAAAACTTTGACTTGTTAACGTATTAATTTTTCTTTATTTTTGATCCAAACATTGAAATTCAGTGGAAATATTAAGCTACATCAAGGAACTTCTATTGTTGAATGACTGTGTGATCATTCCTGGGTTTGGAGGATTTGTAAGTAATTACAAACCAGCCACACATCAGAATGCACAGTTTGCACCTCCTACAAAAGCCATTAGCTTTAACGAAAAGCTAAAATTTAACGATGGCTTGCTGATTAATTATCTTGTTGAAAAAGAAGGCGACAACTATCTCGCAGCCAATCGCAAAGTAGATCTGATGGTTCAGGAAATGAACTACCGATTAACCGATGGTGAGACGATCAACATTGAAGGTATTGGCGAATTGGTTTATGATGAAAATGAAAGCCTGGTATTTAGTCCGGCGATTATTGAAAACCTAAATCTGGACGCCTATGGACTGGGAGCTTTTGAGTACGAAACACTATACGCTAGAAACACCGTTCGCACTCCAATTTCGCAAGAACAACGCGATGCTGTTCAGGTACTTTTCCAAAAACGCACCCTGAAAAAGGTATTAGTGGCAATTCCATTGTTGTTTACTTTGGCACTCGTGCCGTTTCAAAACAATAACAGCAACCTGCAAAAGTCAGACATTACAAGTTTGACCGAGATGATGCCACGTCTGGAAGTAGTTCAGAAGATCGAGCCTCGTCCGGCTGTTGTTGAAGCTTCAGCTATGTCTGAAAAACCAGCTCTTGATCATGCATACTACATTATTGGTGGTAGTTTTAGGAGTGCTGCCAATGCTACGAGGTTTGTGCAACAAAAGCAAGACGAAGGTTTTAACGCACGTAATATTGGTGTAATAAAAGGGTTGAATTACATTGCACTAGATAGCTTCGCATCAATGCGAGAAGCGAAAACATTTCGAGCAAAATTAAGAACGGAATCGCCCGACTCGGGAATATGGATTTATGTTAAAAGATAAATGAGAGCTCCTTTTTTAAGGGGTTCTTTATTGCTTAGTTTTTTTCAGGAACACGATTCTGAGAAAACTCCAACTTTATATTGATGAAAACTTCAATGGTAAAACCTCCCGAATCGATTGGAATGTCAACTGGCTTGAAGAAATCTCAAAACCAGAAAAACCAGAAGAGTATTATGTAGCCTGCTGTCGGCAAATAATACTCTTCTGGCAACATCGGATTAACTTACTGTTTCTGGGGAAATACAGAGCACCGAATTAACATCCAAAGCCACTGACACATTCATTGTGAACTTGTTTCAGAGTCTGTTCCGATACTATAGAGATCCTTAAACGAGTTCAGGATGTGGACATCTCTCCTTGTTTAGATTTAGTAGAATTTACGGAACCCAACCAAATTTTTCACTTCCTGCAATGTAGTAACGGCTGATTCACGAGCCTTTTCTGCTCCCATTTTAGCCACTTTGGCTAAGTAAGCATCATCTTCTAAAATATCTACAATACGCTCCCGAATAGGATTGGTGAATTTCACAATATCTTCGGCCAATTGCTTTTTCATATCGCCATAACGAATTTCGCATTTGTTATAGGCATCATCAAATTGAGCAACGACTTCCGACTGCGAAACAATTTTCATGAGAGTAAACAAATTCTGAATTGCCTCCGGTTTCTCAGCATTCATTTCTATTGGTCCGGAGTCAGTCACCGCACGCATCACCTTTTTGCGAATTTCCTTCTCGGTGTCGTATAAATTAATGGCATTGCCTTCTGATTTACCCATCTTCCCGCTACCGTCCAATCCGGGAACTTTAACCAAATCAGCACCATCTAAAGTAAAGGGCTTTGGAATCGGAAATACGTCAGATTTGTACATACGATTGAATCGCTTCGCAAACTTTCGTGCCATTTCCAGATTTTGTTCCTGATCTTTCCCAACCGGAACAAAGTGGGCTTTATGAATAATAATATCCGAAGCCATTAACACCGGATAGGTCAACAAACCGGCGTTCACATTCTCAGGCTGTTGGCGGGCTTTATCTTTAAACGAAGTTGTACGTTCCAGTTCGCCCAAATAGGCATTCATATTCAAGATGGTGTACAGCTGCGGAATTTCCGGCACATCACTTTGAATAAAAATCGTTGATTTTTCAGGGTCAATACCACAAGCCAAATACTCAGCCAGCACTTGTTTAACTCCAGCTTGAAGGTTCTCAGGCGTAGGATGCGTTGTTAGCGAGTGAATATCGGCAATAAAAAAGTAACAATTGTAATCTTCCTGCATACGCAAAAAGTTTTGTACTGCTCCAAAATAGTTTCCTAAGTGTAAAAATCCTGTTGGCCTAATGCCACTTACAACGGTCGGTTTATTCATTGGGTAAATCTTCTATGAAAATGAGCTGCAAAAATAAGCTGAATCCTTGAAACACAAAAATTTATTTTAGGCCTGAAGAATTCATCGATAAGTATTGGACGTTCGTTACCGGATTTATTGAAAAGAAATGGCAATCAATCATTCATTTTTAGAGGAATTTAATTTCAATACAGAAAAACATAAAAGTGTTGAGAACACGATGCACTTTACATCCGTAACCAAGAATCGCTTAAAAAAATTACCTCGTTGTTTTCAGCTCTTGAAAACTAAAAAATAATAATTAGTTTTAGGGGCGCAAAATGAAAATATGCATACAATTCCAGAATTTGGTAAAGAATGGCATCAGCGTAACGTGAAAATGGAAGCACGTAAGCAAAATAATATTGTACTACCATATTAATGGTTGGGGAAGGGGTTTGCTGTTTACGCAGCAAACCCCTTTTCTTTTTTTTAAAACACTAAATAAAACGATAAAATCATGACCAGACAAAAGAAAATCTTTTTGGATGAGGCTGATATGCCCAAGCAATGGTACAACCTAGCTCCAGACCTATTAACCCCTCTAAACCCGCCACTAGGACCAGATGGAAATCCTGTAAGTCCGGATATGCTTGCACCTGTTTTCCCAATGAACCTGATTGAGCAGGAAGTGAGCCAGGAGCGTTGGATCGACATCCCTGAAGAAATTCGTGAACACCTTTTTCGCTGGCGTCCCAGTCCTCTGATTCGAGCCTACGAATTAGAGGAAGCATTGGGAACTCCCGCTAAAATCTACTACAAAAACGAAGGTGTTTCCCCTGCAGGAAGCCATAAGCCGAATACAGCCATTCCGCAAGCCTGGTACAACAAACAATTTGGCATTAAAAAATTAACCACTGAAACAGGTGCAGGACAATGGGGATCTGCTCTTTCCTTTGCCTGCTCGGTTATTGGCGGAATAGAATGTAAGGTATTTATGGTTCGGGTAAGTTTCGACCAAAAGCCATTTCGGAAAATGATGATGAATACGTGGGGTGGAAAATGTGTGGCCAGCCCAAGTATGGAAACCAAGGCTGGACGTGATATATTAGCCCAATATCCAGATACTCCAGGTTCGCTGGGTATTGCCATTTCGGAAGCTGTTGAAGCTGCCGTGGGCGACTCGACCGGACAAACCCGCTACGCATTGGGATCGGTATTGAACCACGTGATGTTACACCAAACCATTATTGGTTTAGAAGCTAAAAAACAACTGGCTAAAGTGGGAATCAACAAACCAGATATTGTGATCGGCTGCTGCGGAGGCGGCAGTAATTTTGCCGGACTTTCATTCCCTTTCATCTACGACAAAGTCAATGGAGCTGACATTCAAATCATTGGAGCCGAGCCATTTTCGTGTCCAACTCTAACCAAAGCTCCTTTTATATACGACAACGGTGACGTGGCACAAATGACTCCGCTCATGGCGATGCACAGTTTGGGACACAATTTTGTTCCTGCACCAATTCATGCTGGTGGTTTGCGTTACCATGGAATGTCTCCACTAGTAAGCGCTGCTTTACGCGACAACTTGATGGAAGCTCAAGCGATTCACCAAAGTGAATGTTTCGAAGCAGGTCTATTGTTCTCCAAAACAGAAGGCATTATTCCGGCACCAGAAACAACACACGCCATAGCTGCCACTATTCGCGAAGCCAAAAAGGCTAAAGAAGAAGGCAAAGAAAAGACCATTCTTTTCAACTTTAGTGGTCATGGCCTAATGGACTTGGTTGGTTACGACAAATATCTGAACGGAGAATTACACGACTACGAATACCCAGATGCAGAGATTGCTTTAAACCTGGAAAAATTGAAGGGATATCCACTTCCAAAGTAGAAGATAAAATTATCTTAATTACTATAATCAAGTCCTGCCATTTTGGTGGGACTTTTTTGTAACTTTGCCGGAAATTCAATTTAACATGGAATCAACTCGTCAACAAAAAATAAGCAGACTGCTGCAAAAGGAGTTAGCAGACATTTTTCTGAAAGAAAGCCGCAACCTATTCATGGGGAAAATGATCAGCGTAACCACGGTACGCGTAAGCCCTGACCTCGGTCTTGCCAAATCGTATATCAGCATTTTTCCAACAGAAAATCGCAAAGAAGTTTTAAAGCAAATTAGAATTTCGAATCCAAAAATTCGGGGCTTACTTGGACGCAAAGTTGGTAAACAATTACGCGTGATTCCGGAGTTGGAATTTTACATCGACGACAGCTTGGATTACATTGATAATATCGACCGACTTTTAAATAAGTAAACATGCAGTACGACCCAATTAAGCGCTCGCTAGGCAAGGTTTTTAACCAAAATCCATTTCTTCGGAAAATCTTTTATCAATTACTCGATTGGCTACTACTGCGTTCCTGGCATATTCGCAAAGAGTTGCGGGTTTTAAGAAAACAGGGAATGGCTAGTCCAACTATTTTAGATGCCGGTTCGGGATTCGGACAGTACACTTATCGTATGTCGAAGCTTTTTCCGGGTTCTAAAATTACAGCTGCCGATATTAAACCCGAACAAATTGAAGACTGCAACCAGTTTTTCAAGCAAATAGGGAAAGAAGACCGAGTTAATTTTCAATATGCTGATTTGACGAAATACATCAACAAAGAAGCATACGATTTAGTGATTTCAATTGATGTGATGGAACATATTGAAGAGGACACCAAGGTATTTGAAAACTTTTGCCAGTCGATGAAGAAAGGCAGTGTTCTGTTAATCTCCACCCCTTCAGACCAAGGAGGATCAGATTCGCACCACGACCACGAAGACGAAGGCGTACATGGCTTCATCGATGAGCACGTGCGCGACGGATATAATATTAATGAAATAGAAGACAAACTAAAGAATGCCGGGTTTCGTAAAGTAGAAGCTCGCTATTCGTATGGAGCCCCCGGAAAAATTTCCTGGAAACTGTCGATGAAATATCCCATTTTGCTATTGGGTGTCAGCAAATTATTTTTCATTTTGCTTCCATTCTACTATTTAGTTGTATTTCCCCTTTCACTTGTGCTGAATTATTTAGATGTCAGCAATACGCATAAAACCGGAACCGGACTGATTGTAAAAGCCTACAAATAATTGAAGCTTGCCTTTTACATAGCACGCCGTTATCTGATATCAAAGAAGTCAGCCAATATTGTTAACCTGATTTCTGCGATTTCAATGGTTGGTGTCGCTGTTGGAACCACCGCTTTAATTGTTGTCCTATCAGCATTTAACGGGATCGACAGCTTTATTGGAGGCATGCTTTCCAACTTTGATCCCGACATTAAAATTACCGCTGCAAAAGGCAAGAGCTTTACTTTGGAAGATGCTGATTTCGAATTGGTCAAACAACTGGATGGAGTAGTTAATTACGCTGAGGTGGTTGAAGAAAATGCACTTCTTCGCTACGAAGATCGGCAAAAATATGCTGTCGTTAAAGGTGTTCCCAACGATTACATCAACTTTTCAGGATTGGATTCCATTTTACTTGAAGGCGACTTTTTCCTGAAAAAAGGTTCGCAAAGCTACGCCGTTATAGGCGAAGGAGTACGGCATGACCTTTCAATCGGCTTGTCCTTCATCAGTCCTATTCATGTGTACGTTCCGCGCAAAGATTTTAAAAACCTGATAAACCTGGAGCAAGCACTCAATCATGATTATATTTTTACCGCAGGCGTTTTCTCTGTTGAGCAGGAAATCGACAGCAAGTATATCTTGGTTCCCATTAATTTTGCCCGCTCCTTGTTTGAAATGGAAGGGCGAATTTCTTCATTCGAATTGAAGCTCGATAATCGAGCAGACATCGATCGGGTAAAGTCAGCTTCGAAACAAATACTGGGAGATGATTTTGTGGTACAAGATCGCTTTGAACAGCACGAATTCCTATACCGGGTAATGCGATCAGAAAAATGGTCAAGTTTCTTAATCCTGAGCTTCATTTTAGTTATCGCTTCTTTCAACCTGCTGGGCTCACTAACCATGATCATTATTGACAAAAAAAATGACATCAAAATACTGGAAAGCATGGGAGCCAACAGAAAACTGATTCGGCAGATTTTTCTATTCGAAGGATGGTTGGTTTCATTTTCAGGCGCCATTTTAGGAGTGCTGTTAGGAATTGCCTTGGTTTGGGCGCAAACAAAATTTGAATTGCTAAAGCTTCCTGGCAATGGTTCTTTTGCACTATCTGCTTACCCTGTAAGTTTGGAATTCTTCGACGTTTTAGCGACTTTCCTAATCGTATTAGGTATCGGATTTTTTGCTGCCTGGTATCCGGTCAAAAACCTATCTTCAAGATTGGATTAGGTCAGTAGAAAATTATCCTCATTGTTTTTTTATTCGAAACTTAACGTTAATCATTTGTTAATTACGGATACTTAAACTTAACTTTGTCTTAACAAACAAAAAGAGTACTAATAACAATAAAGAAAGGAGCCCCTATGAAACGATTCAGCTTAATTATCAGCTTATTAATGTTTTTTGCTTTATATACCAGCTCACAAAACATCAACGAAATTAATGGTGTCTATTATGCCGACTCAACACCATACACCGGCCAGTACACGACTTATTTCGAAAATGGGAACAAAAATGTACAAATGACCCTGAAAGATGGATTAAAAAATGGCGAAGTAAAAATCTATTTTGAAAATAGTAAACTAAAGGAAATTCGGAATTATAAGAATGGCAAAATGAATGGAACATGGACCACCTATAACGACGAAGCCCAAAAAATTGCATTAGCAAATTACAAAGAAGGTATTAAAAGTGGTAAATGGTTAATTTGGAACGACGATGGCAAACTGATTTATGAAATGATGTATGCCGAAGGAAAAAAAGTCGGAACCTGGAAAAAGTACGATGAAATTGGTGAGTTAATCAGTGAGCGTACATTCTAAATTGACTCAACAAATGAAAAAGACCAGCATCCAACAAAATGGATGCTGGTCTTTTTTGATTCGTGCTGCGACAATACTATCTTTTCATAATACCATAACACAATATTTTTAAAATATTATCGACTCCTTTTTCTAAATTTACTGCGCCATAATTTCCGGCCGACATTGGCATTTCCAATCCTTTAATAGCAGTCGTAATTCCAATGGCAGCCAAGGTGAAATCATAAATTTCAAACTCGTTTTTACGAACTCCTTCAATCAAAATACGTTTGATCATTCGAATTTCTTCTTGGTCGTATTTATCTTTAATGTTGTCAATAAATTCAATAGCTGTTACATCATTTTCCAGCGCATGATAAAAATTAGCCAACCCACGATAGGTCGTCAGCTTTGTTAAAATGTATTCCCTGAGTTTCTCTACCGGATCCGTATTTCGGAGTACAACTTTTTCAAGCTCACGTTTTAGCACGTCAACTTCTTTCATGATAACTGCCTGGAAAAGATCCTCTTTACTTTCAAAATAATAATACAAGGAGCTCTTTCCTTTTCGAACGGCATTAGCGATGTCATCCAGAGTCGTTTTCTTATAACCATATTTACTGAAGATGTCCTGAGCTATTTTTAAGATATTTTCCCGGTTGGCATCTCTTTTATTTACCCCGTTTTGCAGATTCATCACCATCGCTTATTGATTTTTTTGAGTGCCTAAAGATATTCAATTTTTCGAATAAAACGGCCTTGTTTTTCCTGAGAAATAGACATTACTCCTCAACAAGCTTAAAATCAAGCTGCTTTCGTTCAAGATTCGCTCTCGAAATTTCGACTTTCACATTTTCACCCAACTGGTACTTTTTATTTCCGTGCTTACCAACCAAGCAATAATTTTTCTCATCAAAGATGTAAAAGTCATCATCCAGCTCCCGAATTGGAACCATACCTTCGCACTTATTTTCCAGCTCTACATAAATTCCCCAATCAGTGATCCCCGAAATTACTCCTGGAAAAACTTCGCCAATCTTATCCTTCATAAACTCAACCTGCTTATACTTAATTGACGAGCGTTCTGCCTGGGACGCACGAGATTCCATTTCGCTGGAATGCTGGCACATATCTTCGTATTTCTGTGCGTTTGCCGATCGCCCACCCTCTAAATAGCGCTCCAATAAGCGATGCACCATAATGTCGGGATAACGACGAATAGGCGACGTAAAATGCGAGTAATACTCGAAACCAAGCCCATAGTGCCCAATGTTTCGTGTCGAATATTCAGCTTTTGCCATCGACCGAATAGCAAGTGTCTCAATCACATTTTGCTCATTTTTTCCCTTGACGCTTTCCATCAGGCTATTCATCGATTTTGAAATAGCTCGCGAACTGGTGGTTTGAATACCATAACCAAACTTCTTGATAAAGTGATTGAAATTTTCCAGCTTTTCGGGATCCGGCTTATCATGAATTCGATACACAAAAGTTTTCGCTTGCTTTTTGTTTTTTTCTCTTCCAATAAATTCGGCTACCTTTTTATTAGCCAGCAACATAAACTCTTCAATCAGCTTATTACTTTCTTTCGATTCTTTAAAGAATACAGAAAGCGGCTTACCGGTTTCTTCCTCAATTTTGAATTTCACTTCAATCCGATCAAATGCCAGCGAACCTTCTTTGAATCGCCTGTTTCGTAATTTAACAGCCAAGTCCTGTAAGGTCAATACTTCATTTTTCAGGTCGCCTTTTTCGGTTTCAATAATCTCCTGAGCCTCCTCGTAAGTAAACCGGCGATTAGAATGGATCACTGTTCGTCCAAACCATTCGTTGCTGACATCAGCATTATCGTCCATCTGAAAAACAGCCGAATAACATAGTTTATCTTCGTTTGGTCGCAACGAGCACACTCCATTTGACAGTCGTTCCGGCAACATGGGAACCACCCGGTCAACCAAATAAACCGAGGTAGCTCGTGAAAAAGCCTCGTCATCCAATATCGTATTTGGACGAACGTAATGACTCACGTCGGCAATGTGTACACCAACTTCCCATAGCCCGTTATCGAGTTTACGAATCGATAAGGCATCATCAAAATCCTTAGCATCTTCCGGATCAATTGTAAATGTAGTTACCTCTCGCATATCCCGACGATTTTTGATCTCCTCGCCCGGGATTTCAAGTGGAATTTTCTCTGCGGCACCCAATACGTTTTCCGGGAACCGAAGCGGAAGATCATACTCAGCTAAAATTGCGTGCATCTCAGTTTCATTAACTCCCGGGTCTCCTAAAACTTCAATGATTTCGCCAAAGGGGTTTTTAGCTTTCTGCGGCCATTCGGTAATTTTGCCAACTGCTTTTTGCCCGTCTTTAGCTCCGTGCAGTTTTTCGGCAGGAATAAAAAGGTCGAACCCGACTTTACCGACCGGAACCAAAAAGGCAAAATTACGAGAGCGTTCAACGGTACCTACAAAGGTGGTTTTAGCGCGTTCTATAATCTCCGAAACTTCTCCTTCTATTTGATGTTTCTTCCGTCGGGCATACAGGTAAACGCGAACTTTGTCGCCTCCCATGGCATGGTTCAAATTCCCTTGCGACACCAATATAGGCTGGTCAACTTCTTCGCTCACAACATAAGCAAATCCTTGACGCTGCATGTCAACGCGTCCTAGAACATATCCGCCACGCGACTTCAACTTAAACTTACCTCGCTGTATTTGTTCTAATTTTTCATCTCCAGTCAATTCATCCAGAACAACATTGATAAGCTTTCTGGTTTCCATGTCTTTCACCCCAAGAAGGCTACCTAACTGTTTGTAGTTGTATGTTTTTTGAGCGTCGCCATAAAATATTTCCAGGATGGAAGTTTTCAGCTGGCGCTTATTGAAGTTCGAAAGTTTCTTCGTTTTATTTTTCTTGTTTTTCTTTTTAGCCATTCTTAATAAAATAATTTTTTTTGAAGTTAGCCTATTCAATAATAATAAAAAAGAGGAATGCATTAATTCGCAATCCTCTTCATATTATTTTATTGTATTCTAATTTTACTTCGACTCATACATTGATTTTATCGGATAGACTTCAAGTTTTTCAACAAGAAGTTCACCTCCTGTATTATATAAAACAAGATCCCGGGCATCTGGTTCAGCCGTATAGCAATAACTCAAAACAGCCTTACCTCCATTCCCAAACAACTCAATAGAAGTACGGTCAAGTAATACCTCAAGCTCAATTCTCCCATCTTCGGGTGCTAAGTTAACACCCTTACCCTGACATGACAAAATGCCCTTCGTTACGTCGTAACGGATTTCAATGCCCACGGCTTTTTTCGAATTTCGTACGACAAAACCAAAACTACTCGCTGATTTCAAATCAAAAGTTCCTTTAATATGAAGACAATCGCCTTTCGCCTTTTTAGTTAAGTTTTTGCCTAATCCCGGGATAAGATTCTTCTCCTCCCAGCTATCTCCTTTTTCATGAAGCAATTCCAACTCACTTACAGGTCTGCGCATCAGATAAACGCCATCAAGGTACTTTTTCAAACCCAGCTCACACGGAAAGCTCAATTGCCCCTCAAAGGGCATCTTCGGATACTCTCCACCTTCCATAAAAGCTAATTGAAAAATTCGGTCGTCGCCGTCAAGTCCGCTTTGGAAGGTAATAGGTCCTTGGTAGTTCTTCCCAAAATCGCCCTGCACTTTGGCTTTTTCAGGTTCAAACTTCTTACCATCAAAACTCCCTATGATGTATGAACCATCAGCATCAAAGGCCACCCATCGGGCATCATCATCTCTCCGGTTAACCTTTAACTTCACCATGTCGACAGAGGTACCGGGACCGGCAAAGTGGCTTTCAAAATCCCAGTCAATCAAGTTTTCTGATGAATAATACGAGACCCCCTGCAAGCTTAAATCCCGGTCGGGCACCCGATAAACTACTAAAATATATTTCTTGCTATCTACATCCCAAAAAACTTTCGGATCATCAACTAAATCATCCTCAGCAACTGATAGATCAATTTTGTCAGCGTATTGTTTCCAGTGTTGGCCTTCATCAACGCTATATAAAATAATTAGCTCTGACCTTCCATTTAAGCCAAAAAGAAGCAACGAGGATGCTTCACCGTCATTTTGCAAATTTAGCAGATTCTGGTCGTCCACAAGAACTGATCCTACAGCGACCAATTCGTCTTTTTCATCATCCGGGGCAGGAAGCAAAATAGCGGGCTGGTGCTGCCAATGAATCAAATCAGTTCCAACAGCATGATTGCACAATACCTGGCGATTTTGTAATCCTTTTAGCTCTTGAAGATAAAAAAGATGATATTTGCCATTTAGAAAGACGATTCCGTTCGGCTTATTTAACAAACCTTCGGCAGGAGTATAGTGAAATTGCGGTCGATTGACCTCATCAGTCAATTGGTTTTGTGCACTTAAGACTGGACTTAAAACAACTAAACTAAATAAGATGAACAGGTTATAAAAACTTTTCATGCCTTGTTTGTTAAAGTATATAGATAACACAAATTAACAAAAATCAGACAAGAATTCTTTTAATTTTGAACGGAATATTGACGCTATTATCCATGAAGCAAATAATACTGACATTAATTATTTTAATGACTACTTTTTCATCTTTTGCACAAAAAGAATGGCAGAAAAAAGGTGTGAAATTCCCGGCTCCGATTTGTTATGGCTCCGGCGAAGTGCATGAAAACTTTGTTGATGCTCCTGACCAATATTTAAAACGGTTGAAATCTAACCAACAAAAAAAATCGTCAATCATTGTTGATTATATTGGATTCAGTGCAGCTCCAAAAGCCGCCTTTCAATACGCAGTTGAAATTTGGGAACACCTGGTCGCCTCTCCTGTACCAATTTATCTGAGAGCCCGTTGGACTGCTGACCTTCAAGAAGGCGTTTTAGGTAGTTGTGGGCCCTACATCTTTTTTGAAAATTTTGACTCTGCCCCCTACAAAGACCGCTATTACCCTGTAGCTTTGGTTGAAAAGCTGGAGGGTGAAGAAATTACGGATGAAAGTGTTCCAGACATCATTGCTCAGTTTAACAGTGATATTGACTCTTGGTATTTTGGTACTGATGGCAATACTCCGAGAGGAGAATATGACTTCGTATCGGTTGTTTTGCACGAAATAGGGCACGGTTTAGGATTTACAGGATTCTTCTACGAACAAGGTGGTTTAGGGACTTATGGCGATGTGCTCCCTTATCCCGGTATTTTTGATGAATTTGTCATTAATGGCTCCGGACAACAATTAATTGACACGAGTGAATTTGCCAATCCATCGGCTGCATTGTATGAGCAAATGCGCTCAAATAATTTATATTTTAAAAGTCAAACGGTGAAATCAAACAATCCTTCTGATTCCTATCCGCGCTTGTATGCGCCATCCAGCTTTGATGAAGGATCCAGTATTTACCATTTGAATGAATTCACCTATAACGTTGGAGATACAAACTCTCTGATGACTCCATTCTTCGATAAGGCTGAAGCAATTCATGATCCGGGCCCGCTAATGTTGGCAATATTTTCGGATATGGGCTGGGATTATACATCCATCATTCATTCCCCAATACCTGACACGGAAACAGCAACGATTATCCCCATAGAAGCAACTATTGAAACTGATTCCGAAATCGATAGTACTTCTGTAGCAATGGTCATTTCCGCCGATTCATTCTTAACTTCTGATACGATAGACCTCTTCTACTCCGCAGATCAAGATCATTTTGTTGCCAACCTGATTCCACAGTTTGTCGGAACCTATCAGTATTACCTGATGATAAATGACTCAAGTGAAAAAACATTCTACCTTCCGGGCCAAGCCCCAGCGGAATATTTCGAATTTACAATTGGCCCCGACCTGCTAAATCCCGAAGTAACTCACGATCCGGTAAGTTCAATACTAGAGTCAGATCTTACTATTGAGGTAGCCGCTGAAGCAACCGATAACATTGGTATTTCAAGTGTTGTTATGCAATATATCATCAACGAAGGAAGCCCCGAAACCTTGATTCTTGAAGATCAGGATGAGAACCTTTATAAAAGCACACTTAGTCTTACCGGATTGACAGACGGGGACTCGATTCGTTACCAAATTATTGCCACCGATAGCAGTTCTAACAACAACCGTACAACTTTACCTGGCGAAGGAGAATACTACACCATTCATATTGATGGATTACAAGACCCCGTTAAAACCTATACGAACGATTTCAACAGCGATTCACGAGATTTTATCTCCTCCGACTTTTATATCGGTATAGAAGATCTATTTGACGATGGAGCTTTACATAGCCCGCACCCATACCCAAGCCCTGATGAAGACGATACGGAATACAATTTTACAGCGCTCTTAAAATACCCAATCATCATTGATGATCGAGCGATGATCTCTTTTAACGAAGTCGTTCTGGTTGAACCCGCCGAAAAGGGTAGCGAGTTCGGAGATTCCGATTTTTGGGACTATGTAATTGTTGAAGGATCTAAAACAGGCAACAGCAACTGGCAGCCTCTAATAGATGGATATGACTCACGGGCAAACGCCACTTGGGAGATGAACTACAATAATAATCAAGTTGGAAATAATTCATCGGCTCAAGGGAAAGCGACCTATTACATCAACCGTGAATTTAAGATGACCGAAAATGGCAATTTCGCTGAAGGGGATACGCTGTTTATCCGGTTCCGGCTATTCTCTGATCCTTATGCAAACGGTTGGGGATGGGCAATTGACGATTTAAGAATCCAGGATCCGCCAACTGCAGATGATGAACTTACTTTTTCACCGGGCGAAGTCATGATTTACCCCAATCCTGTAACCAGCAAGCTATATATTAACGGCAGTTTCAAATCGAAAGTTGGTCAGCTTAAGATAGCCATCTTCAATAGCAATGGACAGCAAATACGTTTGGATGTGATTAACCAAGCTTCGAACCAACTTCAACAAACAATTGATGCTGAGAACTTAAAGAAAGGATTGTATCTGTTGTCATTTCAATTTGAGAACGGGCAAATAATCACGAAAAAGTTTGTCAAATGATAATTCAACGTTTTTATTTAGACAAAATACAAACAAGCAACTGACTTATCTTATGGATCTTATCGTTATAAGAAAAAAAGAAAAGCGAAAAATAACAATCGCTTAAGTTTTGATTTTAAAAGAAATGGCTATATTTGCTTCCAAATTAACACGACACACCATGATTTTTAGCAATTCTTTTTATTACTGGTTTTATTATTTCGTTTCAAACAACGGGGTCGAACAGTAGTGTATTGCTTTAAATTCAAAAATATATTACAGAAAGGTCCCGAGAAATTGGGATCTTTTTTTTTACACTAAATCGAATGTAGTTGAAGACAGGAGATTTAGACAAACGAATCTATAGAAAGATGAATATAACAGTTATTGGGTTGGGATTGATTGGAGGGTCGATGGCTAAAGACCTGCGAAAAAGTGGTTTTGCCACCTCAATTATTGGCGTAGACTCGAACAGTAAACATGCTGAGAAAGCCAAGGAAATTGGTCTGGTCGATGAAATTCTGACAATGCCTAAGGCTCTTGAAAAAGCTGATCTGGTTATCATTGCCATCCCGGTTGATAAAATAAAGGTTGTGCTTCCTCAAGTACTGGATCAGGTTTCCGATAGCACAACTGTAACCGACATGGGCTCTACAAAAAAAGAATTGTGCCGCGTGGTAGAGAACCATCAAAAACGTAGAAACTACGTGGCAGCCCACCCCATGTCGGGAACTGAAAACTCCGGCCCTGAAGCTGCATTGGAAGGTCTCTTCAATAACAAAATTACGATTATCTGCGATCATGAAAAAAGCGGACCACAGCACCTGGCACTAATGGAGAAGATGTTTCAGACGTTGGGAATGGACATCGCATACATGTCGGCTGACGAACAAGACCACAGCACCGCATTTATTTCGCACCTACCACATGCTGCCGCTTACGCACTAGCTAACGCTGTCCAGGACAAGGAAAAGAGATCGATCATATTTGATTTGGCAAGTGGTGGTTTCCGCTCTACTGTTCGACTGGCAAAAAGTACTCCATCTATGTGGGGACCAATCTTTCAGCAAAATAAAGGTTACGTTATTGAATCGCTTGAAGTCTACATTAAGCACCTGAACGAATTTAAAGACAGTATTGAACAAGACGAAGACAGAATGTACAAGCTAATGAAAAATGCCAACAACATTCGCTCGATATTGGGTGGAGACAGCCCTTCATTAATAAAAAACGAAGAGAAGATTATTAAATTTTACACAAAATAAGATGGGAATAGAATTAGACATCAGACCAATGAAAGATTGGCTACCACAGCTGGATAATCCACTGTTAATCTCAGGTCCTTGCAGTTTAGAATCTGAAGAGCAAACTCTAGAAACTGCTCGCCAGTTAAAAAAAGACAGACGTGTTTTTATTTTTCGTGGTGGAGTATGGAAACCACGTACTCGCCCAGGCAGTTTTGAAGGCGTTGGATCGATCGGTCTGAAATGGCTTCAGCAAGTAAAAAAAGAAACCGGACTTCCGGTGGGAACTGAAGTTGCCAACGCACAACACACAGAAGAAGCTCTGAACGCAGGACTGGATGTTCTTTGGATTGGAGCCAGATCAACTGCCAGCCCTTTTGTTGTGCAAGAGATTGCTGATGTTGTAAAAGGGACTGATGCCGTTGTGATGGTAAAGAACCCGGTTAACCCCGATGTACAACTTTGGATGGGTGCACTGGAACGCTTGAACCAGGTTGGTATAAAAAATCTGGTGGGAATTCACCGCGGATTCACTCCTTTCCGAGAAACAAAATACCGAAATTACCCCAACTGGAAAACCTTTATTGAATTACGTCGATTGCTACCTAACCTACCCGTAATTTGCGACCCGAGTCACATTGCCGGGAAACGTGAGTACCTGTTGGAAGTATCACAAAAAGCATTCGACATGGGCATGGAAGGACTAATGCTTGAATCGCATCGTGATCCATCGTGCGCATTAAGCGATAAAGACCAACAAGTGACACCTGAGGAGCTCGGACAGATTCTGGATAAATTGATAATCCGTCAATCAACTTCGGGGAATAAGAATTTTGAGAACCAATTGGAATTACTTCGTAACCGCATTGATGCATTAGATTCGGAGTTGATGGAGACCCTGTCCTCGCGAATGGAAATCGTGCGTGAAATTGGGCGATACAAAAGAGACAATAATGTTACCGCTCTTCAGATGAGTCGGTGGACTGAGTTGATGAATAAGCGTATTACTACTGGAGAACAGTTAAATTTGAACAAAACGTTTGTGCAAATTCTCTTTCAATTGATCCACGAAGATTCGGTAAGAATGCAGACTGAAATTATGGATCAAGAGTAGACTGAAATTATTGACTACCATATCGAAGGGATTGCCACTGGCAGTCCCTTTTTTATTGCAAAAGCTCACCTAATTTCCCGAGTGCCTTTTGCATGCTTTTCTCAATTAGCTGGTAATCTTTCTCTTCCCTTGCGGTGTAAATAAACATTAAAGCTACTTGTTTGTCTGAAGGAATTACTCCATAAAAACCGGGCTTATTCAATCGATAAGCTTCACGCATCCGACGTTTCAATAAGTTCCGTTGAACGGCGTGCTTAAAATTCCTTTTTGAAACCGTAAAACCAACCTGCGCCGGGTGATTTTCCCAAAGCGATGTTTCAAGGTAAACAACTTTCAATGGAAAGCAGAAAAACGACTCTCCTAAATCAAAGAGTTTCCCTATCAGTTTGGTACTGCATAGCCGTTCTTTTTTTGTCAACTTGAGGTTGTTCATTCTGATATCGAAAATACAATAAAAAAAGGGGAAACATCTTCCCCTTTTTCTTATTGAATATGTTGAGTATTTTCTACTTCGACTTGTTATGTTTTTTAATAAACTGCTCTAAAGCCATAGTCATAGAAGGTGCCTGTGCTGTTGGCGCTTGAATATCCAAACGCAAACCAGCCTCCTGCACCGCTTTTGCAGTTGTTGGTCCAAATGAAGCAATCATCGTGGTGTTTTGCTCAAAATCGGGGAAATTCTGAATCAGCGACTTGATTCCCGAGGGACTAAAGAAAACCAAGATGTCATAATTAACATCTTTCAAATCAGACAAATTACTTGTAATTGTCTTGTACAAAATTGCTTTCGTATAGTCGTATCCACCTTTATCAAGTAATTCCGGAATTTCTTGTTTGTGAATATGAGAAAGAGGAACCAGAAATTTCTCTCCCTTGTGTTTTTTCATAACCTCCATCAAGTCGTCGAAACGACCATTTCCGTAAAAGATTTTACGTTTTCTGTAGACGATGTACTTTTGCAGATAGTAAGCAGTAGCTTCTGAAATGCAGAAGTATTTCATGGAGTCGGGTACAGTAACCCTTGTTTCCTCGCAAATTCTAAAAAAATGATCGATAGCAGTGCGACTTGTAAAAATCACAGCTGAATGATCAAGAATCTGAATTCTTGTTTGACGAAATTCTTTTGACGAAACTGCTTCCACCTGAATAAATGGTCTGAAGTCGACCTGTACGTTCGTTTTTTCAGCCAAGTCAAAATATGGTGATTTTGCAGATTCAGGCTTTGGCTGCGAAACTAATATTTTCTTGATTTTCAAGTTGTAAAACTTTTAAATTATTTAATCCCGTTTTTAACCAATACCATGTTATAGATAAAAATCAACGGTAAAATTTCAAGGGTACAAAGGTACAAAATCAAATAAAAAATAGAAAAATGTTTTGTCATTAATATTTTTGCCCCACGAATTAAGAGCAACAAGTAAAAAAAAGCCACCACAAAAAGTCCTGCATATACCATCAACCGTGGATTTTGTAAAGCACCAAATGCGATGACAAGTGTTACCGGAACAAGAAATAATCCTAAAACACGGTTGTGCAAATGCATATTATACAGAAATTCAGCTGTTTCAGTAGTACTTCCAGCAACAATCCCAGCAAGAGAATAAGCCACTCGTTTCAAAATATAATAGCCAATAACCAGCCCCAAAATAATTAAATAAGTGAGAAAGCTTGATTGATTGAAAGACACGTGAAATAAATCGAAAAACTGGTAAATAAAAACACCAAATGTAAAGTAGAAAATCAAATCAAGTCGAAAAGATGCATGTGTCAGACTAAGTGTTCGTTCCCGAAACAAGCGTGCCGAAGTCGGATAATTGATGATGGCATGAAACAGCTGGTTCAGGTATTTATTAAAAAACAACCGCACGGTGGCCAGTAAAACAAAAATCAAGATAAAAATACCTATCAACCAATCTGGTCGTTCACGCTCAAAAGACTTTTCAGGTAAAACGATGCCGGGTTTCGAGTCCCTCTCTGTAAAAACCTTAACTTTTCCCGATTGGATTGGTTGAACTGAATCCAACTTGCGACTATTGTTCCGTGGAAGTTTTGGGCTGACAGATTGAGAATTTTGGTTAACCGCTGCATTGGATGGAGCGCTAATGCCAGAAATTTTCAAGGTTGTTGAATCTACAGTTTCAATAGGCGGTTGCTCTATCAACGCACTAGTTGTGTTAATCGTATTTGCACCAACTGTCTGGTTAAACTGTTTCAATATTTTATCGTTTTGTTGCGTGCGTTGTAACATTCCGGGCAGTTGTAAAATTTCACACAAAAATAAGGATTTCCAAGGTTAAATTAACTGGCTTGTTACCTTTGTATTTAAATTAGTTATAAACAACCTATGTCCGAACAGGATTCTTTCTACTTAGCTCCGTTACAGGGATTCACCGATTTTGTTTATCGCCGCTGTTATCACGAAATTTTCGGTTCCATTGATGAATACTACATCCCATATATTGCCATTGGGCCGGGACAAAAAATAAGAAACAGTCAATACCGTGATGTGCTGCCCGAGAATAATGAAAGTGTGCCCGCAGTTCCTCAAATACTTTGTGCCCATGTTGGCGAACTCAAAGTGTTAGCCGACGAACTCAAGCAAATGGATTATACAAAAATCAACTTAAACCTGGGATGTCCCTATCCCATGGCAACTAAACGTGGCCGCGGAACTGCTCTGTTGGACAATTCCGACCAACTTAAACGAGTATTGGATTGCCTTTTTGCTGAATATGATTTCAAGGTATCGGTGAAATTCCGGGCAGGCTTAACTGACGAAAGCACAATTATTAATCGGGTTGAACTTTTGCAGGCCTATCCCTTCGAAAAGCTGATTTTTCATCCGCGCACGGCAAAACAGCTATACAAAGGTTCTGCCAATCGCCAACTTTTTGTCAAATTAGCCGCCCAATCAAAAAGTCCATTGGTTTACAATGGCGATATCCAATCCATTGATGATCTGAACGAAATAAGACAACAGATTCCCAATCAAGACGAATGGATGATTGGGCGAGGCATTTTAAACGACCCGTTTTTACCCGCCAAACTAAAAGGCAAGCTTCATTCGGATGAGGCTAAACTTAAAAAGTTAATTACCTTTCACAATGAGATCCTGAAAAACTATCAGTCTGTTTGGACGGACGAAGGTATTGTAATTCATCGCATGATCCAGTTTTGGAGCTACTTCCAGCAGTCGTTCATTCAAGGCCGAAAAGCCTATAAAGTGGCCAAGAAAGCTCGAAACTTAGACAATTATCAATCCAGAATTGATAGCTTCTGGGTGAATGCCAAGCTTGAGTAGATACCGTATACGGGATGTTGGTAAAAGAGTGCCGATTTGCAAGAGATAGAAAAAAACCTATTGTCAGCGGTTATTTTAGATTTTATACATTTTCTTTTTATTTGCTAATCCTATTCAAATGTTGATCTATCTATTTCAGAGAATGAACTTATAATTTCATGGCCCCATTTACTATAGTCAGTATCCATTGATTTAACAATGATAACTTTTGCCGCGCGTGAGTTCTCTGCCGCCTTAATTCCTGATGCAGAGTCTTCAAAAATCAATGTTTGGTTAGCCTTAACCCTTAAAACATCCATTGCTTTCAGAAATATTTCGGGATCTGGTTTGCTTTTTATTTTTCCGTTGTTGTAAATAACCTTGGACAAATCAAAGTACCTATCTAAACTCAAATGTTTAAAGTAAAAATTTACGTTGTATAAATCGGAGGCGGTGGCTATTGTAAATGGTATATTTATTGAAAGAAGATATTCCAAGAAGTCTTTAGCTCCTGGTGCCAGTTCCATTTTTTGCTGCAAACAAAGTGATTGATATATGTCTTCCTTTTCAATACTTAGATTTGCAATATCTTTTGCATTTAATTTTTTTGAGAAAATAGTTGTGAGAATCTCTACGTTAGTTTTACCATGAATTTTGTGATTCTTTTCATCATCACTGAGAGTCAGCTGATATTTTTTCAGAAAAATATCCCACGCTTGATTATGCAAATTGGTATCAAAAAAAAGAGTCCCGTTAAAATCAAAAATTATTCCTTTTATACTCATTACTTATGTGTTTTTATTTAATTACTCCAACCGGGTAGCTTACGCCCCCAAGAACTATATCCCGAAGAAAAATCGGGACAGGCAGTTCTAATTTCACCGCATACAACTCAGTCACTTTAAAGGCCAACCACGCTCCTTCAGATTTGCACCAATAATGCACAAGACAGCTGGTCAGGACTTGCCACCCGTTCCACCTTCACAGGCTTATTGTGGATTGCCGATCCAGCCGCTAATAGCTTTCGACAAATTCTGATGAGTCAGCTATCGTTAAAATAGGGCTTAGTTTTTTAAGATTAATCTTCATTAAGCTGTTTCTCGATGTCTATTTATATAAAAAAAAAAGAACAAATTTATTTCTGTTTTTCTTATTCAGGGAAACGGCCAAATTTATTTATCTCTTCCAACAACTCATCCCAACTTGCTTTATTTGAGATAAAAATATGTGCATTCGGTCGTTTTTCCAATTTAGTATCCAAACATCCTGCTGGAACTACTAAAAGCTTACCGTCCATTTGTAAATTAGGCAGAGCCGAGCCACAATTTGTACAAAAGGCTTTCACATGATTACTTTTATGTGGCTGAAATGTTTTAATTTCAGTTTCCGTTTTTATCCATTCTAATTTAGCTGTTGTAGAAAACAAATTTGCAGCATGAGCAGACCCTGTATCTTTCCTGCAATATCTGCAATGGCATAAATAAAAACTGTCAAAATCACCTATAACTTTAAATTTAACTCCTTTACATAAACAAGAACCTAAGTACTCCATTTGATAAATCACTTTTTTAATTTAAGAATTTAGTTGAAATCCATTTTCCCGTATTTCCTGTTTTTTCGTTTACACATTCCAATCTTTTCTTTAAGAAACAGGTGTCCCTCTATTTAAGTTAATGTGTTGAGTAGAACCTGACAACTCACCAAAAAAATCATTGCTCGTAAATGTGCAAATTATGAGCCAACTTTCGGTAACCAGCCGGTCCTCGCTTGAGCGAAGCTGAAACGAGGGGTTCGCTGTCCTGTGTTTGTAATTCATTCCACAAAGTTGTTTGAATAAGTACAAGGCAGCTGGTCAGGATTAGCCAATATTTTTAAAAATCATACGCAATCATTGTCTTAATAAAAAAAGGTGTCCCTGGAGTAAAATGTATTTCTTCCACAGGTATAATTTCGTTTTGCAATCTAGATTCTGTCGCAAATTGGGTTTCATTCCAATCTGTATCTAATAGGTTCTGAATTTGAATACCAAGGCTTATTTTTTTCCATTTGTATCCCATATTCAAATCTGCAACGGTATATCCTTTTGCTATAATAGAGTTGTCTTCATTTGCAGGACGGTCACCTAAATAGCGAATATTTAAGCCGCCATACAAACCAGACTTGTGGGTAACATTGATCCCGCTAACAAGCGTAAATTCAGTTGCTAAAGGAATGTAATCCTGTCCCTTAGGTTCTGCAGAAGATCGAGCATAGGTATAATTGGCATCCAAGTTCCAAAACAACCAAGGCAAAGGTTGATAGCGATAGCTCAAATCAATGCCTTGACGTCTTGTTTTTCCACTAGGCTCAACTATACCTGCATCACCAACATACACAAATTCTTGTTCAAGATATAAATACCAATAAGCCATATTGAGCAACATTTTCGGTGTAGGTTTCCAAATAAACCCAACATCGAAACCATATGCTGATGGCAGTGTTTTATTGCCTTGTTCAACCACAACGACTCGGGTATCGTTCGAATGAAATCCTTTCCCCGCCTTTAGATACAGCTGAAGTTCCTGTGATTGCGTATATAGAATATTGAATTTCGGACTAATAATGGACTGAGACTCTGCTTGTGTTTTGTATCCTGAAAGCAATGCGTCGTTGTACTGAAAATCGAAATAATCTAATCGAACCGAAGGGTTAAATGTCCATTTGGCAATGTTTATAGTTGTTCCAAAATAAGCTCCCAAATTGGTTTCATTAATATTACCTAATTGAATTTGCTCAAGGGTTTCGGAGCGGTTAAGGGTATGCGATAGTTCATTATCAATACTATTGTCGTTACGGAGACTAATGCCTGTACGCCAACTTCCATTTAATTTATTGGAAGAAAATATCTTTTTGTATTCGCTAGTAAACCCGTAAATGGTTCGATTTTCCTTTTGCCTTATTTGGTCTCCATTGATAGGATCCTCTAAAAAAAACGTAAAGTTGGAATAAAGTTCAAAATTGTATTGACTTAAGTAAACAGAACTTCTTAGAGATGATTTTTCGTCGATATCCTTATCATAGTTAATTAATAGATTCGTTCTGGAAGTGTTCCCCCCTTCAGTGTCATCAATAGCTCCAAATCGGGATATTTTGCCGCGATCTACTGCACGTTGTGGGATTTGTCCTGAAGCATCCCATTTGCTAGCAAAATGCGATGCGGTAACTCCGACTCTGTCGGTATTGGAAATAATTCCAGTATATTTTCCAAAGAGATTTATTCTGTTGAAATTTTGAGGGCTTTCAAACGGGCCGTCAGTCGCCAAGAATTCGGTCGCCACATAGGCATTTTGATTGTTGTTTTCAAGTAAATTAAACATCCCTAATAAACGGTAGGTATCAAACTGACCAGTTTCCAATTTTATTGAACTATTTTCCAGTCTTCTTTTCGTCATAAAATTGACATATCCTGCTGTGTTAAAGTTTCCTTTGTTTTCATAGTAAGGACCTTTCCCAAAATCAATTTTTTCAATGGTTTCTGGTATTACAAAATGTAAATCAGCATATCCCTGCCCATGCGCATGCGACACCATATTTATAGGAAGTCCATCGACCGTGACATGAATGTCTGTACCATGGTCTATATCAAAACCACGTAAAAACATTTGTTCCGATTTGCCACCACCTGCATGTTGCCCAATAAATAAACCGGGTACTTTTCTCAATACTTCTTGCGACGAATTTACAGGATTTGTCTGTATATCAATATCTGTCAATAAATGAAGTGCATTAATCTTTGGTGAAATCGCTACTTCATTTAGATTTATTGCATTAGTATATAAAACAACATTTAAGGTATGTTTTAAATCCCTTACCACCATCAGTTTACTTTTATAACTTATATGAAAGAACTGCAAAGAATCTCCAATAGATATGTTCTCAAAAACAAATTGACCATGTTCGTCTGAATGAGTATGTTGACTAGTAGTTTTATTTAAAATACTGACTCCCTGAATTGATTTTTGGTATTTGTCAGACACTATTCCCGTGAGTTTCTGCGCAAATAACGAACCATTTAATACTACGAAAAAGAATGTCAAAAATTTTAATTTCATCTATAATCTCTATTAATAATTTATATCTCGGTATTCTGTTTAAAAAACATAAAACGATTGAGCAACAACTATGGTTGTTATTTTTTTCAGTTTTAATCCCGATACCTGATCAATCTTTCTGCTTATTTCAATCTGCGGAAAATATCGCGAATAACGATTCGATCATTGGTTCATTTTTCATTGCGCAAGTTAATGATTTTTGCAGTACAAATTATTTGAGCAGGCAGTGGTTTTGTTTTCGATGACTTATTGAACCACCCGGTATGCTACCGAGCGATAGAAAAAGGAAGGACCGAGGCTCGCCTACGCTGAATGGTCTTGGTCTAGAAGCCTCTCCCTGCTAATATTTGCTGACGGGGCATGCTAGTCGATTAGGTAGAGGCCTTTCTCAATTTAGGGATATATAATTGTAAAAATGTAAGTTGCAAACAAGGCGATTAGAATGACTCTATAAATAATATTTGTTCTACCCTTAGACAGTGAAAGCATTACGGTAAATACTGATAAACCTAATAATAAGGTCATAATATTATCAAGCCCTAAGACAATATCTATATCAAAAGCTATACTGACAAATGCAACAGTTGGTATTGTTAATCCAATGGCAGCTAACGCAGATCCTAAAGATAAATTCAGACTTGTTTGTATATCGTTTTTATGAGCAGCTTTTACTGCTGCAATTGCCTCAGGTAATAATATGACAGACGCTATGATAATTCCAAGCAATGATTGTGGCAACCCTGCATTAATTATAATCTTCTCGATGGTAGGAGAAATAGTTTTTGCTAATAAAACAACGATAACCAAACTAATTAGCAAGAAAGCAAGATTTAAATAGATTGGCTTTTTCTCTTGACTATTTTCATGATTTATTGTTTGGTTTGACAGGAAGTAATTTCGGTGCCGTATAGTTTGGATGTATATAAATGTCGCATAGATGACTAGACAAATTATTGATACGAATATGAGCTGAGGATTACTAAAGTCTGCCTTATCCGGATTCCCAAGAAAATTCGGTAAGACTGCCGATAAAACAAGTATTACAACTAAACTTACCAAAGCGGTATTGACTGATTTTTTCTCAAAAGCCTGTTCAAAATGCTTATAACTGCCAATTAAGATACATAGCCCAATTATTGTTGTCAAAAGAATCATTGCCGCAGCAAAAACAGTATCTCTGGCTAAATAAGCGGCCTTGTCCCCTCCAGCAAGCATCAATGATACAATTAGAGATACTTCTATTACGGTGACTGAAATTGCCAAAATAATGGTACCAAATGGTTCTCCAACTTTGTGAGCAATTATTTCAGCATGAACCACTGCCGCAAGTATAGAACCAATTAATAACCCGACAACAACAAATTGCCCAAAGATATTTAGTTGAAATAGACCAACTGCATATGCAATAATCGCCAGCATTGGTACTACAATGCTCCATTTAGGTAGATTTTATATTTTATTTTGCCCCTTACGGTCACTTGTAAGTTGTCGTTGCGGATTTCGAAGAGCGTCAGTGTCCGACAGGACATGACGTTTAAGAAAGGAGCAGAACAACGCACTCCGCTGTTCCCGCAATGCAATTTGCAATTACTTTTAGTCTTTATAAATAACCACTGATTTAACTATTATGTCATGGATTGCTTTTCCCTTTTTGTTCCCGGATATAGTCAATAATGAAATCCATCCCAATAAAACTTTCACTAGATATCTAATTATAGCAAGCGGGAAAAGAATATTTTTATCTTGGTTTGTTTCTCGTTTTACTCTAATCCCAAAAATTATATGACCAATCGTTCCGCCAAGTGTACTTGTCAAAAGTGGGTCATAGAGAAGGAAAATAAATATGAATGCAACTATTCGTGCAAAGTCAGGTACATTATCAAAACTTTCAAACAAGTATGTTGCTCCAACAATGAAAATCACAAGTATGATTGAATCTGTTACAACAGCCTTAACTCTTGTTGAAACTCCTGGGTAATTTTGCATTTCCATATTCTATATTTTTTGTTTTAAGAAAATGCTAACGTTTAGTATAAGAATAGTAGCCGATTGCGTGGCACTTTCCTGTCAAGTTACAAGAAAATTGAAGCGGGCTACAACCCTTGAATTTACTAATGTATAGGCTATTATTTTTATGCATTGCTAGGCACTGGGCTTTTTTTAATTCAGGTTTCTCCTAAATTCGTTTGGGCTCATTGCTGTTTTCTTCTTGAAGATTTTACTAAAATATTGAGGATATTCAAATCCTAAAGCATATGCGATTTCGCTCGCACTTTCGTTAGAATTCAGTAGCCTGTTCTTTGCTTTTTCTATAACATATTGATGAATATGGTCTTGAGTGCTTTGTCCTGTTTCTTTTCGCAGCAAATCGCTTAAATATTTAGGCGACATATTCAGTGCTTCTCCGCAATATTGAACTGTCGGAATTCCAAAATCTAATTGCTTTTCTTGGTTGTAATAGTCTTTTAACAATTGTTCGAACTGACTCGCAATATCTTGATTTAAATTTGTTCTAGTATAAAATTGTCTGTCATAAAAGCGAACACAATAATTCAACAACAACTCTATATTTGAAATTATTAAGGTTTGACTATGTGTGTCAATATTGTTACTAATTTCTTTCTCGATTTTCTCAGCAATTTCTGCGACTGTTTTTCGTTCTTCGTCTGATAAGTGTAGGGCTTCGTTTGAAGCGTATGAAAAGAATGAATAATGTTCAATTTTCTTTCCTAACTCTGATTTTCGAATCAAATCTGGATGAAAAGTTAAGGTCCAACCATGGCTAACTTCGGCTTTTTCGGCTTTTTTAAATTCCATTACTTGGTTTGGTGCGGTAAAAATCAACGTACCATCCTGGTAGTCATATGAGTTTCTACCGTAGTTTACAATGGTTAAAGCGCAATTATCTTTGAAGCTTATTTGGTATAGACCTATTGAATACTTGAAATTGTCAACTTCCAAATTATTTAGAGCACCTCCAATTCGGTATACCGAAACAAGCGGATGTTTTGGCTTTTCTAAGCCTAAAAACTGATGAACTTCCGATATGGTTTCTATTTTTATAAAATCTTTCAATGTGCTAATTCTTAGTTTGAAAAAGCACACTTTAATTTTTAAAGATAAAAGTGTGCTTTTCTATTTCTTATTTCAAGTTTAGGTTAGTTTTCATCATACCAATGAATTCGGCATCACTCATCGCTTTTCTAGCGTCTATTAATTGTTCAGCATCCTGACCGGCTATATATCTAAGCGTATTGGTTCCATCGGTTGCGGCATTGAAAATTACATCCGCTACCAGATCTGGACTATTCCTGTTTTCAGAACTCATTAGTTTGTCAAAAGTATTCAAAACCCCTGATGTAAACTCGTTATATTCCGTTAATTCTTCATTGTGCTGAAAATCCATCGAACGACCTGAAAAATCTGTTTTTATGCTACCTGGTTCTACTATTTTTACTTTTACGCCGATGGGTTCTAATTCGTATTGTAAAGATTCAGAAAAACCTTCAACAGCAAATTTTGTAGAATGATAAAGCTGCATCATTGGGAAGGTTATTTTACCACCAACCGACGATATATTGATGAACATTCCGTCTTTATTTTTTCTAAAATGCGGCAATACAGCCCTTGTTACATCAAAGAGGCCAAAGACATTTACATCAAACTGTCTCGAAATATTTTCTCTAGCTACAGATTCAAAAGTACCCAATATACCGTATCCAGCATTATTCAGAACGACATCAATTTTTCTAAACTTATCAATTCCTTCTTCAATTGCACTTGCGATACTTGTTAAATCTTGAACATCTAGTTTGGTAACTAAAACATTTTCCAGAGATGTCAATTCATTTTCTTTTTCAGGACTACGCATAGTAGCAATAACATTCCAGCCTTCTGCCTGAAACTTTTTAACTGTTGCTTTTCCTATTCCTGATGATGCTCCCGTGATTAAAATTGTTTTGCTCATTTTTTCTTTTTTAAAGTTTTACAATTAATTCTGAAGCAAAATTAGAGCAACTATAAAGTATGGACGTATTCAAATTGCTGATTGTTGTATGCTTTTTGCGTATTCGTTTAGACAGTCTGACGTTGAGAATATTCGGCGTTTGGCATTTTGAAACACTTACCTATCAGATCACTATGTCTTTTATTAAAAGTACTCATTCTCAAATTTAGCAAAATCTGCCAAATGACTTATATTTATTGTTGTGTTTTCGTGCTATATTATCCCGATCTCTTGCGAATATAAGGTTGATAAATTTATAGAGATTTTTGGCTGGTCAATTGCAGTACTTATTTTGGATTTATTTAAAAGTACCGGGGCTGATATTTAATTCATCTTTTTTTGTGTAATATGCCTGTCAACCTACTATAATTAATAGGTTTAAGTAGAGAGTCTGATATAGGTGCAATTAGTAATAGTTTCTGAAAAAATGCTCATTTTTTGATTAGCTTCCCCACCTTTTCATATTGATCAAACTTAATGCGATAAATATAAACCCCTTTTCTTAATGTATTTATATCAATACTTTCAGCTTTATTTATGTTTGACGAAATTATTTTTTTCCCGTTAATATCATATAATTCAAATAATGTCTGGGTATGTTCACTTGGGTAATTTATGTGTATGCTTTCCTTAGCTGGATTCGGATAAATGTTTATGCTTTCCGATATAAAATCATAGCTATCGGTTCCTGTTACAAATATTGGGGAATAATAATATTTAACTGCTCTGTATTGTTCTTCTTGTTTTGTGTCGTAATTTTGTTGGCCTAGACTTGTATTTAAAAGCTTATGATGAAACTTTAACTCCTGCTTGTTTAAATAATTGGGGAATAAAATATCATTAAACATTAAAGAAAAATCGTATTCATTTGTTTCAAACATAAGCTCATGTTGAACATAACCATCGTCACGAGGCTCAATATTTATATCAGCATATTCATTTAAATAATCATTGTCGTCATAACCATAGTACTTTCTATTTGTCAATTTCCAGTTACTATCCTTTGTATCGTCCCATTCGTAACTTGATAAATTGATTAATCGCCATTGCAAATCATATAAATACCATTTCTTTTTACTCGCTATCCACTGATTCGTATTACTATCCCAATTCGTATAAAAAATATAATGCAGTTCCTTGTCATTTATATACTCGTAATCAATCTTCTTTTGTAATGCCCATTCCTGCGAATTGGCATACCACCAATATAGACTATCCGTTAAAGGTTTTCCTTGAGCATTATAACTATAATCCCATTTTTCTACTAATAACCAGTCTTTTAAGTTGTATTTCCACTTGTAGTTGAGTTCTTGAATCAATTTATTATCATTGTTGTAAGAAAAAACGGATTTTATTTCTTTATTCCATTTGTTGTTAGACCAAACATATTGGGTATTTATCATGCTATTTGTTGTATCGTCGTATTGCGATTCTTCTTTCATGAGGTTTGTCCAATTGTTGTTATCAGTATTCCAATTAGAGTAAACCCACAATACCTCATTAAAATTCTCATCATAAACATAAGTCTTTTTTATAAATTTCTTAGTCCAGGTGCCTGTCCCTTCATCGTAATTATACTCAATAATACTGTCTAACTTCTCTTTATAGAAATCTTTTATTTCTAAATTTTGTTGATTAATCCTATTTGTAGGCTTATGAAACTGATCCCTATGCTCTTGGGTTAAATATTGGTTTAAAATGGTACTGGAATTGGTTGGCTTTTCCTGCCCTAGAGCTGAAAGATAGAAACAAAAACTAATAATCAAGTATAAATACTGCTTCTTCATTTTTAACATTTTTATGCACTTGCAAAGAAATAGGATGTTATACAAAGCGAAGTTGCCTCAGGATAAGTTATTGAGGTTTTATACTTTTAAAAAAGATATTCTTTTCCCTGCTGTATTGTTGCGGTGTCATATTTAAATAACTGGCTACGTATTTATCTTGTGTATTTTTCAGAATCCAGTTTGCCCTCTCAACTATTTCATGAAAAAGAGAAAAGCGTTTTGACGGATTTCGATATTGCAATACAATCATTCTATTTTCGCGATCGAGAAGAATTCGTTCATACACTTTAAACATGAGGTAACTGAACTGATGGTTGCTTTGTGCTAAAATTTCGATATCATTCTTTTCAATGGAAATGATTTCTGTATCCATTATGGCTTCATGCACTTCTAGTGATGGTGATCCTTGAACATAACTTTTAAGATTATTAAAACTCAATCCTTCAGGTGTAATATTTATGGTCTTAGAATCTTCTTCGTCAAAAATATATTGGTGCACAATACCCTTCACCACTATGTTTGCCTTTGTTTCAATCTCTCCAATCTTTAAAATGGATTCTCCTTTTTTGTATGAATATTTAGTGAAATATTTGCTTATTTCATGAAATGTTTTAGCAGTAAGCTGATTGTCCGGTTTTAAAAATGTATGCAATAATTCAATATCATGTAAACTTAGGTTACTCATCCTTTAATTCTCTTTGGTACATAAAGCATAACGGTTTATGTAAGTGGAGTACGGATTTCGGAGAGCGTTCCTGTCCGAAGGACACGGAACTGCGATACGGGAATCCGCAGTTTGCGTACCACCGAACCCGCCCTGCAATATGTACTGTGTTAGCATTTCGGTTTTTATTGTATTTGTTGTTTTATAAATTCTTTTCTATCAATTCCTTTTAAGCCCTCCAGAAATAGTAATCTACTTGGGGCTTCTTTATATTTGATTGTTAATTCATCAATTTTCTTTGAAAAACCAACTGTATCTTTTAGTATGAAATCATTCATTAGTATTGTCAGTTCGGCATTCTCATTTTTGACTTTTTTCTCAGTTAGTCTCTTTACGGTTAAGTAGTTTTCGTTGGCTTTCTCAGTTTGGTTATTTAATTCATAATAAAATCCCTGCAGTCTCAAACCTTGAATATCGTATGGCTTTATCGTTAACCATTCTTCAATTGTGTTAATTGCTGAAGTATTGTCTCCAAGAATACTTTGAATTCTCGATTGATTGTAATAAACGAGCTCATTTCTTTTACAAAATTTCTTGGCTTGTTCTAATTTTTCAATTGATTTCAATCCGACTTTCTAATCTCCGTAATGTCTTATCCAAAAATCATTTACTGCTGTGTCATTTAGATAAACTCCATAAGAATGTTTCAAGAGGAAACCAATTGGAATTAATAAAATGCAAAATCCTACAACAACAAACTTTAATTTATTTTTTAGTTCTTTTTCCATTATCTAAATCTACGCTCCTTTTTTCAAACTTGAGCTTAACGGTTCCATATACGACTTGTGGCAAAATGCGGCGCAGTTTTCTATCCGCCGTAGAAAAGGTAGAGTAGTTGCGTTACCAGATTTCCTGCCATAAGTTATACATTTTGTGTGTAACCAGCATGAGCATGTACACACTTTACTGTAAGCTCTGGAGAAATGCTTAAAATACAAATTTTAGTGTTAAGCAATAACGTAATGCAAGAGATACTTACAGAGGTGGTAAGTTTCTAAAGGACGGGGAAGCCGTTAGTAAGCTTGACCGTGAGACCAAAGCTGAAGAAAGCCGAACTACAAGCTCCAATGCTGACGAACAGTAAACGATGTGGTTTTCGCAGAAAACCAGTGATCCGACGAATCATTGATGAGAGAATAGCAAAGTGGTGTGATATGAAGCTATGAGGGCGGATTAGCCCAAATATCCAGCAATGGATGATATCAAAAAGCAGATCAGACAGTGACTGAGAGAAGGAAAATACTCGTAGCCGTAGTGGTAACAGCAAAAATCATTGAGTTCTTCTCCGGAGTAAAACTGCTTGAGAAAGTCATCATCCAATAAATCTTCCTTTTCATAACTGTGTAAAATTTAAAATTAAGCAAAAAAATACCGGGGCTGTACTCCCCCGGTATTTCTATTCACACAGTTTATGAGGTAGTGCTCATTAATTTAGTATCCCGGATTTTGTTCTACGACAGCCTGATTCCTGTCAATAGCCGTTTGAGGGATAGGACGAAGGAATTTGTAATTTCCATCATCCCCGGTCATATCTGCCGCGGTAATCCCATCTTCGTTGTAAGTCGTTACATATTCAACCAATTTGTGGGTACGCTTCAAATCAGTCCAACGAACATATTCGCCAGCCATTTCACGTGCCCTTTCATCCAGAATAAAATCAATCGTCATATCATCGGCTGAAACACTCATTGCCGATTCAAATCCTGATTTAATCGTGTTTGGACGTGAACGTAAAGTATTAATCATAGCGGCGGCATTGTCTGTTTGGCCCATTTCAACGTATGCCTCTGCAGCGATAAGATAAGCCTCACCCAACCGAGCGACAACGACATCGTGCATACTACAGGTTGTACTTCTATTGTTGATCGAAGTTTCTGAATAATCATCAAACTTCTTGATACAAGCAACACCGAAGTCCATATTTCTACGGTTAAAATAGGTATCTGCAGCGCCATTCGAAGGAGCAATACCACCATCCGCAATCGTTTTTGAAATTAGCGTATTTGTTTTCAACCCATAAGGATCATCGGCTTGCCATGCTGAAATATCTTCAGCTGTAGCCCATGCCGGAGCATAATAATATTGTATTTCAGAAGTTGTTGGGCTCGAATAGTAATCAAAATACGAGGTATGAAATTCAAGCATGAATGTTTGCTCGTATCTCCCATCACCTTTTTCAAAAAGCTGATGTAACCGCAAAAAAGGCCCTAAGTTACCATCAATAGATTTATTTCGTGCGTTTTCAGAACCACCTAAATAACTACCAAACTGTGCTTGCTGATAACTACCATCACTAGAAGGATCTTCAACCGCTGAATAATCAAACTGAATAGACCAGAATATTTCAGCATTACTCTCATTGCTATAATCGAAAGCTTCATCAATAGACAAAGATGGTGATTCTCCATCAATGGCTTGGATAGCATAAGTTGCTGCATTTGAAAAATCAGAAGACTGCGCGATATTCTCTTCCAAAGATTCGTAATCCTCTCCATTTAACCAAGCACGGGTTAGATATGCTTTCGACAGGAAAAATGAAGCTGCCCTTTTGTTGGCTCGACCAACATCCGAAGTACTCCGATCCAGCAAAGATGAATTATCGGAAGCAAGAAAAGTGAACTCATCGATAATAAAAGTATATACAGTTTCCAAATCAGTACGTGCATGGTTCATCTCTGCATAATCAAACATTTGAGTATTGAGTGCTACTTTCCCAAACTGTTGAGCTAATTGGAAATAATACCAGGCACGAATAAAACGAGCCTCATCAATGTATTGATCACGAACATTAGATTCTGATGTTGTTTCACCATAGGAAATCACGCTATTCGCTAACTGAATACCTTGAAAACAGTTCTCATAATAAGTTTCAACAATACCTTCTGTGGCCGTAAAAGCAGTGTAATGATTCATGATAACTCCTTGAGATTTACCATCGCCATAAATATCGGTACCTGCTGAGAATAAAAGCGGTTGAATATTATATAAATTCCTTAATGAAGAATAGGTTGCATTAGTCAAGCTTTCAAAACCTGTAGTGGTTGCATAAAAATCAGCTGACGATTCGCTGGAACGAATATCAGGATCAAGAAAATCGGAGCAACTTGTAAATGCAAGTATGGCTAAAGCCACAATTAAATATATCCGTTTCATATCTTATAAATCTTTAGAATTAGAATTTCACGTTAACACCAATTTGATAAGTTTTAGAACTTACACCACCAGCACCATCACTAATAGAAGCATCGGCCCATTCAGGATCAAAGCCCTTATAATTGGTAAAAGTGAATGGATTGAGGACATTTAAATAAACTCTACAATTAGCCATCATAATTTTAGAGATTATTTTCTTTGGAATAGTATACCCCAGAACGATGTTTTTTACTTTTACATAAGAGTTGTCAACAAAATACTGACTTCCCTGATCGCTGTTAAGCCAAAAGGAACCAGCCCCTGCATTATCTGCACCTCCTGTTGGGAAAGGATACGAACCGTAGTGAGTACCATTTTGAGAAGCAATTTCACCATCTGCTCCTAAAACAGGTGCTCCATCAGGAATATAATAGTTCATATTCAAACGTTGCTGACCACGACTGGTGAAACTGGCAAATGCGAGCATAAACGGGCTGTAAACTTTACTTCCCTGAGAAGTATAAACACTAAATGAAAAATCAAAGTTTTTATAGTTGACATTGGAGGACAAACTACCTGTCCAAGAGGGATCTACATGTCCTTGTATGGTTTTATCATTTGGGTCAATAGTACCAGATCCATCCGTATCTTTAATTTTCATCTCACCTTCATAGAATTTTGTCTTTTGGTTGGCATCTCTAGCAATGGCAGCAGCTTCCTCGGCTGTACATACACCGTCTAATACATAGCCATAAACCACATCGATCGGCTGCCCTATAAACCACCAGTTACCGGTTAAATCTTCTTTCCCTCCATTTAATTCCAGAATTTCATTTTTGTTATGCGCAAAGGTGAAAGAAGTAGTCCAGGTAAACTCCTTCTTCTTGACATTGACCGTAGTTAATTGTGCCTCAATACCACTGTTCTTAACTTTACCAACATTACTCCAAATAGAACCAGTAGATGAACCTAATTCATAGGGAGTATCCATTTCCATCAATAAGTCTTTTGATATCTTATGATAAACGTCAATAGAACCGTATACCCGGTTATTCCATAATCCAAAATCTAAACCTGCATTAATTTCGTTTGTTTTTTCCCATGTAAGATCCGGGTTTGTAAAACTATATCCGTAACCATTGGCTACCGTAGATCCATAATTATAATAATATTTTGTATCGGCTAAAGACTGTGTATCATATGGACCAACGAGTGCATTATTTCCAGTAACACCATAGCTAACTCGAAGTTTGAGGTTCGTTAACCAGTCTGTCGCTTCCAAAAAGCTTTCTTCTGACATTCGCCATGCCAATGCAGCTGATGGGAACATCCCCCAACGATTTTCCTTTTTGAATTTAGAGCTACCGTCCCAACGACTGGATATTGTAGCTAAATATCTCCCCTTATAATCATAATTCAAGCGAGTAACATACGAAAGCATGGTGATTTTTTCATAATAGCTTCCTTGGTTTTGAACAGTCCCTGAAGATAAATTATACCAGTTGACATCAAAAGGCATGTCAACCACCGTCATATTGTTCCCTGTCATTTTCTTACTATAAACGCTGACTAGTCCCAGAAGATTAAAGTTATGATCACCGAACTTTTTGAGGTAATTCACTTGGTTGTCCCAGGTGTAGGAAAATACTTCATCACTATTGTCTTCAGCATAATTAGTCTTGCCTCGACGATTTTCTGTATTTACACCATAAAACATTCCGTTATGATTTTTTGTGTACATAGGTGAAAAAGTGGTCTTCAAAATGATATCCTTCACCGGAGCATATTGTAAATAAGTATTTGCCATCACATAGTAAGAACGAACATCATGAGTCGAATTCATACGGTCAATTATCGGATTGGTCATAGAAGTTGGGCCACCACCATTGGGATAAATAGCAACATCTTTACCAGGTTGAAGAATTGGTTCCCCAACATTATCACCTTCCCAATAATAAGCTGGCATGACCGGGGTCATTTTAAAGCCGGTAAGCACCGAATTTAAACTTCCTCTTTCTTGCAATGATGTAGCCATATTTGTATTAAAGCCTACTTTTAGTTGATCATTAATTTTTGAATCAAGAGATGCTTTAATATTCCACCTTTCATAGCCATCATAAAGAATACCATCTTCTGCTTGATACCCGATCCCAACACGGTAACTGATGTCTCTACTATTTCCAGCAATATTAACAAAATGGTTCTGTTGTTGCCCATCCCTAAGAACAATGTCTTGCCAATTTGTATAATTTTTGTCTGCATATATTTGTTTTACAACTGGACTGTCAGCATTCCAGAAATTCCTAAAATTAGCATCTGTCATATTCCAGTCTGTAGATCCGGTCGTTGCATCTTGAGAAGAAGATAAATAACGAGAAAAACGATATCTCAGAAATTGATCACCATCCATAAAATCAGGCATATATCCTGATTTTCGGACCCCGTAATAGCCATCATAGCTTACGTTTGTTTTTATTGTTTCTGATATTTCCGTTCCCTTTTTAGTGGTAATCATTAATACACCATTTGTGGCTCGAGAACCATAAATGGCAGTAGAAGAAGCATCTTTTAAAACATCAATTTTCTCAATATCCATAGGATTCAAAAAGTTCATATTGTCACATACCACTCCATCGATTACATATAGTGGTTCCCCTCCTTGCATAGAGCTTTTTCCACGGATTTGAATGTTAAAACCATCACCCGAACGGCTTGAAACTTGCTGAATATTAACACCTGCAACCTGCCCCTGTAATCCTTCCATAACAGATGTAGACCCCTTTGAAACAAGGTTTTCCGATTTTACACTTCCGACAGATCCGGTTAAGTCACTTTTTTTCATTGTTCCGTACCCAATAGCGATAACCTCGTCAAGTCCAATTGATTCTTCTTCCATTATCACATCGATAAATGATTTACCAGAAACCGGAACTTCTTGCATTTTCATACCAACAAAAGAAAATTGAAGAGTTCCATCATTTGGAACATCAGACAACGAATAACGCCCATCCACATCCGTGATTGTCCCTCTTGTTGTGCCTTTCACGACAACTGTTACCCCAGGGAGTGAAGCTCCCGAAGAATCGGATACTTTACCGGAAATGGATTTAGACTGGTTCGTAAACAAGGTATTTCCGTCAGGTGATGATAGCACAATTTGCCTACCTCTCACCATAAAGGACACATTCGTCCCGTCAAAAACTTCATCTAATATTTTATCGACCGGTACATCTTTAACTGTAATATCAACAATACGATTTACATCAATCATTTTTTCAGAGTAGACAAAGAAAAAATTACTCTGATCTTCGATACTTTCGAGAACGCTGACCACTTTTTCGTTTTTCAAATCCAAAGAAAGCCTGGTTGTCTGAGAATAAGTTTCAGAAGCAACCGATCCAAAAAAAGAAAACAGGACTACAAATAATGTTAGTTTCATTTTTAGCAAGATTTTTAAAGCACTTGGAAATGAACTTCCAAGAGCATGATCCCTTACATTTTTTTTCATACTTTTGTTTTGATTAAGGTTTAAAATAGTCAAACTAAATTTGACGTTTTTGAGTCTGTTGCAGGAAAATGGTGATGCATTTTCCTGCTTCTTTTAATCTAAAGCATCAACATTTATTTCATTGGCATTTCATTTTATAGATTGTCAACTTAATTCGTATTTATTCGTTCCTCCGTCCAATCCTTATTCGCTGTTTTGAGAAGCTACCATCAGGCATTTTTTCTCGTGGAACAAACTCATAAGTGATTGGAGTAGCCAAAGCTAATAATTCAAGAACCTGAGATAAAGGCTCTTCAGCAAATGTTGCTGTACATGTATATTCATTTATCAGTTCATCCGTAGTTTCAATTTTAATATTGTACCGCCGCTCCAGTTTTTTCGTAATTTCCGAGATCGGATCATTTTTAAAAACCAAAAAACCATCTTTCCATGCGACATACTTCTCTGTATTGCCACGATCCAATTTATAAACCCTGCTCACTGGATTGAACTTTAAACACTCATTTGGAGTTAACGCTTTGACTTTTTCATTATTACCAGTATCATAAAGTATAACTTTCCCCTCTACAAGAGTTGTCTCAACAGTATCATCTCCAGCATAAGCATTGACATTAAAGATAGTACCAGTTGCCTTCACATCCAGAAATTTTGTTTCGACTATAAAAGGAATTTTTTGATTATGGGCCACTTCAAAATAGCCTTCACCATTTAGATACACTCTACGGTCATTCCCTTTAAATTCATAAGGGTACTTCAAACTACTCCCATTATTTAACCACACTTTGGTACCGTCTCCAAGTTCAATATGCATCCGTGCCCCCAGGGGGGCTACAACTTCCAAATCACTCAAGTTTTCTGCAAACTTTCCTTTAAGCGGCAAGTTGGAATAAACCAACAATAGTAGCACCGGTAAAAGCAAAACAGCAGCAAAACGCGTAATTACTGTCAATATCCGCCTTCGTCCCATTGCCTTTTGGATCGTAAATCTGTTGAATTTTGGAACGGTGTCGATTTTCCTATGGATCTGATTTAAAATCCTGTCGTATTTTAATTTTTCTACTGGTCCTGCCTCTGGCTCAAATTCCGCCCACAACTCCTGCACGATGGCTTTACCTGAATTTGTCAGGGATTCTTCCCTGATCCAGAGTAAAAATTGATCGAACTCTTTATCAGAACAATTGCCTTGCAGGTATTTTTTAAGCAACTCCTTTTTCATAAACTACTTATTATCCAAACTCCATTTTTATCCAATTCAAATACATCTAAGATCATCCGTCGCTTGTTTTCTTCAAATTCAAACCAGAGTATTGTTTTTGTGAAGTAATACGCCTAACAATACAAACACCACCATTTCAAATACAAAAAAAATGAATTCCTATTCTTTTCGAATCAATGAGAGCATATAAAAAAACAGCCTTGCCACTCATATACAAACACATATACTAAAACAAAAAAAGGAGAGGCTATTACGGAAAAAGAAAGAGCAACAATAGACTAGTCAATAGGCTTTTGTCCATATTCATGCGTAGAAACTTCAGTGCTTTCACCATATGATTTTCTACGGTATTTTTTGAAATTCCTAATTTTTTAGCAATTTCAGGATAGGTAAGACCTTTTTCTCGGTGCAACAGATAAACCTGCCTTTGCCGTTCTGGAAGATTTTGGATTAATTCTTCAATCAGCTTATTTAGTTCGTAAAACTCCAATTCACTAGTAGTGGCAGGTGTATTTTCAAAAACGGAAGAATTTCGCAGGTAATCTATGTATTTTCGATTGTTTATCCGTTTTCGAATGAGGCTAATCGAACTATTATAAGCAATCGTAAAAATATAGGAGTCCAACAATTTATCACCTTCAAGTTTCTCTTTCGATTCCCAGATTTTCACGAAAACTTCCTGCATTACATCTTCGGCTTCAGTTTCATTTTTCAAAATCTTAAAAATAAATGAAAATAATTTGTGACTATAACGCTCATAAATAAGGTCGAAAGCTTGCAGATCACCATTTATAAATCGGGATAAAAGGTCTTGATCAATATTATTTTCATTTAGCCTCAAGTTCAAATCATCTTAAATCATTCAATCTGCAAAAATAGCGAATAAATACTATGAAGTAAATTAATGTTTTATTTCTGTCATCAAACCTTGCAGGTTATCCTTGTTTAAGGTACAAAATAATGAACAGCGACTATCCTACTAACAAATCGATTGCGCAAAAGCTGTCACAAAACCATATTGGAGTTACTACTCTAATCGAGCACTAAATTTAAGATTCAACCCGAGTTGCTCGGGTTGAATCTTAAATTTAGTGCTTTTTTTCTTTAGTCTTTGTACCAATCCCTGCCTTCTTTTTTCATTGAGGAATATAAATAATGAGTTGGAGGTTTATTGCTGCGAACCACCCTCTTTATTCATTAAGTTTTTCTTTTGTCGTCCATAATCCAGCAGATGGCGTACTTATAAAGTATATTTCTTCTCCGTTTGGAAGTATATTAAATCCATTTTTAAGTTTAGCTGGCGAATACATTTCCATAGCTTTATTATAATCGAGATATCCAAAGTTTACAGACTCAATCTCATCTTTTGTCAAGTGTCCAGGTGCATACGTTATTTTAAATCGGTCTTCTGATGAACCATGTATTAAATGTGCTGTTGCATGAGTTAAATCTTGGAGCTCTTCGTTATCTTTCCAGTATTTCATTATTTTTTCAGTACCCGAATATCCATATTTCCTAATAATTTGATCTACTTCATCTTGTTCTCCAAACCGTTTTAATCCGGGTGCAATTATAATAAGCTCTCCGCCGTCAGCCATTGCTTTTCGTGTACGATAAACTGCTTTATTGGCAACCCATGTACTAAAAAACTCATCGCCTTGCATAATAGCAACTACCTTCTTCAAGGGTGGAACAATCGTAATGTTTTCAGATTTTGATTGTTTAGCAGCCAAAAGATATGTATCTAAATCATCGCCACAATAAAATCCAGTATGCACAAGTTTCCCTTCGTTATTATATGCCATTACCACTTGAATGTAAACATCTGGCAAATGGCTGAGAAATTCATTTTCAGCTTTATTATAACAATGCCTTAATGGTGTCACTAATGAGCCAAGATTATTTTCTATGCCATAACATGCGGCTGCCATATGGGATGCGCAAATTGTATCTTTGCCGCCAAGTCCAATAAAATAGTTTTTGTTGTGATTGGCAAATCCCAACACTTCATGAGGAACAACATGCCCAACATTTATTATCAAATCCCAATTCCCTTCTAATACAGTTCGGTTTATTGAAATTGGTATTTCCCAATTTGCCTTGCCTTGCGTAATTTTCTCAACATAATTGGCAGGTATTGTTCCTATTTTCTTTCCATCATTTCTCCAATCATGTTTTAATATTTTATCTTCAGGTATGCCCCCAAACATCCATTTATTCTGATCTTCAGTATGTGGCACATGTTGTCCAAGCGTTGGAATAACATAAACATCAGCCATTTTAGCGAAGTAATTGTAAAAGAATTCAGTTATCCAACCAGCTCCACTATGTGCTCTTGTAATGTCTGGGGGTAATAACAACACCTTCTTAGGACTTTGACAGATCCTGCTTAAACATTCGTCTGCACTTTTTAATACCAGAGTCTTTATTTCATCTCTATTAATTTCCGCCTTTTTCTCATAAAACCAAGCCATAGTTTTCTTTATTTATTTTTCTATTTATATAATAATAAGGTTGATAATTACTAACTTAAGCTAAGTTCAGAATTTCTGACTAACGGTAAAATTAGTTTGTTCTTAATTAGTAATTATATGTTTTTTTGTTAAAATTTAGAACTTCCCGTCCTATGTTTTTATTGCATGTGTTGCGCCCAGCATGAGCAGTGCACATTTTATTGCAAACTCTAAAAAATGCTTAAAATACAAATTTTCAGTGTTAACCAATAACGTGATACATAGAAATATTTCCACAGGGCATAAGTCCCTTACTGGCGGAGATAGCGCCCCGAACCGTTAGTATAAGATACAAAGTAGTTGACCGTGAGACCAACATTGAAGGAAGCAGAACTAATCCCGGAGCAGACAAAGTGTGAACGGAAATTTCGTCTCCGATGATTTAATGAACCGCCCCTGAGCGATAGCAAAAGGATAGAGCTGTCGCATATGCTGGGAGGTGTGAGAACCTAACTACTCGATTGTATGAGGGCTTTTTATTCATTCGTCATTTTATAGTGTATATTTACTTTTCCAATCTTAGTCTTAAATAGCTTTTCCGTTTTAAAAGTTCGCAAACACAATCACTTTCAGGCCTTGTTTTAGATTAAAATATAATCTAATATTTTCGTTTCAAGTTTCATTTATTCAAGCTCGCGCACACAACAGCATTCTGGCGGTCACTTGCATGTGTGTGGTCTGGCAATAGCAAAATGGTTTGACAAGTCAAACCGAGAAGGATCCCGCCTGACATATACAATTATTAGCTGTTGTGGTTTCATTTCTTGTTTTATAAATAGTAATTTTTACATTTCATTTCACGCATTCCTTGCAACTGCACAAAAAACCAAATCACTAATAAAAGTCCTACTGTTTTCCATTCTTTCGTTAGTCAATCTTTCCCCTAAAATTTCAAGTTCCAATTCGGAGACATCGCTTATTACCTTATGAGTTAACATTCTGTCTTTCATAACTTGAGCCAAAAAAAACCAAGGTGTTGGTTGGTTTGGTGTACTTAATACAGCCTCTGCCCATACATTTTCTACTGTTAACCCAGCATTTGTCAGGATTGTATTTAACTCAAATCCTAAATTGAAATTTACATTTTCTCTTTCAAGTGTTTTCCTTATGAGGTCATTTATTTTTTTATGATGCGGCATTGATTCCAAACCTATCGGAACATGTGAAATATTGTTTTCTTGTGCTAAAAATATTCCGTTCGGTTTTAAATGTTTTATTGCCGCTACAATTGTACTTTGGAGGTTTGATAAATACATCAATGCTCGCCTTACAATAATTACGTCAAAATTTGAATGTTCAATTTTAAAATCTTGTGTTATATCTCCGACAATGAAATATAAATTAGAATGTCCGAGTTCTATTGATTTCTTCCGGGCGTTGTCAATAGCATTTTCATTACTATCAATGCCAACAACAATCCCCTCAGAACCAACATAATTTGAAAGTAGAAATGTTACATTACCTTCTCCACACCCTAAGTCCAATATTTTCATTCCTGACTTGATTCCTCCACGTTCAATTAATTTTCTTGTTATATCTTCTCCAATACTGGCCATAGTTTTCTCAATATATTATGTGGTTTTGTACCATTGCAGCTAACGGGTTTGTATAAGATTAGTTGCGTGGTTTAAGTACCTAATTTAGCAAATACAAACCGAATAGAAAATCCTCGCGGATTTTCGTAAGTAAGCTTGCACTAGCAATTAATTTTATACGGTGTTGTAAAACGTTTTTTATTCTGTTAAAATCGGTATCCAATTCTTAAATGCAAATTCAAAGCGGCTTCCCCTTCATTTTCTAAATATCCAACACTTTTAGCGAAAATATATCTGTATCCAATTCCAATTCCTGTTTCATATGTAAAATGATTTCCAATATTTCTTTTTATTCCCCAAGTCGGAATTATCGAAATTTGGTCTGCAACTTCTACATTGTCATAATTGGATATTACAAACCAATTAGGATGATAGCTTGTTTGAAGCGTTAGAAAATTCCCACTATTCCCTTTTATGTTTTTTGACTTCGATATTCGTTTTTCTAAATTATAATACCATCTAGGTTCAAGAGTAATTACAGGTGTCATTAAATATCCATTTTTCGGATAGAAACTTCCTCCCCAAAATCCTGCATCCATTCCGATTTCAGCTCTCAAAGCTATCTGATTCGATAATTTCGACTCCTTATGAGCCCAAATTCCTAAAACGCCAGTTTGTATTCCGTAGGTAGATTGTTCTACACTAGCAGTTTGTGATTTCGCAATTAAAGTCAGTCCGCATAATGTCAAGGTCAATAAGATTTTTTTCATTCGGTTTAATTTTTGTTCTAACGTTTATTTTTTGGTTAAATGTTTTACAACGGTCACTTGTAAGTTGTCGTTGCGGATTTCGAAGAGCGTCAGTGTCCGACACCGGACGGAACGATGATGCGAGAATCCGCAGTTACAATACCGCACCAATCCCGCTCTGAAATATGTACTTTGTTATGCCGTCGTTTTTTATTTTATCTTTTTAAATCCGTATTTATTTTTTCCTTTTATTTCTAATTTTTGTTGTCCTTTCCATTTAACCTTTATCTCATTTCGTTCTGAATTTTCATATTTATACCAGCTCTCAGAAGGATAGTAATAAAGATTGCAAAATGGTTTTTCATACAATCTACATTTGAAGCTTGTTATCAATTTATCTGTCGTACCATTGGAGTCATATATTTCAACAGTTATAAGATCTAACTTCTTGGGAATTTCAATAAACAAATAATCTTCAATAATTGAATCTGAACTTGATGTCCAATTTGAATAAATCTTTTCTCCATCCGAAATAATGTCAACACGTTTTGGGAATCCCCAATAATGAAAAAATGAAATCCCAGTTGTGTCACGCATCAAATCATCGTCGAACCTTTCCAAAATAGGCTTATCACATTCAATGGAGTCATATTTCAGAATTAAGCGATTACTTTTTTCTATAAATTTTCCTTTACCAAAACTACCAAACGTGTCATCTAGATAGTAAGATTTGAAAGTTGAATCAATAGTATTGAAATAGTAATAACTTGTCATTGGACTCCAATAAACTTCTTTCCAAAGACCATCAATATTCTGGGCAATTGAATGATTAAATCCGGATATTAGAATCCATAATATGATTAGTTTCTTGCTCATTTTAAAATGCGGCATAACGGCTCGAATATGCGTAGTGCGGGATTTTAAGGCACTTCACCATCAAACCGCAATAATTTTGATTAAATGTACAAAAGTTCAATTACATACATCGTCCCGCATTACGTATATTTATTGTTGGCGGTATGTTGTTATTCTTCAAGTAGTTCATTTAATGCAAATTCTATCAACATTTCGTGATTACCTTCAAATATTATTAATCGCACATTTCCAAACTCCTTTTCTAAACAAATTTTTCTATCAGAAATATTCCCAAATTCTCCTAAAGGCTCTCGTTTTTCAAGCAACTCTAATTTCTCGGAAGTCGATACATATTTTAAACTATCAGATACTGACATATCGGTTAATAGCTTATTGTAAAAATTTATTGAATGTGTAATTGGAACACTTCCTTGTATTCCATCATAGATACCGGCATAGATAGTCAGTTTTGAATTTTCTAATTTTTCTATTGGCGTATTCCAATAAATTGGTGATTTCTGTTTTGCGATTTCAATGTTTAGTCCATTTTCAGAACCCGTGCAATCAAGGATATTTTCAGCGTATCTGTTGTTTCTTATTTTACTTTCATTATACCAAGCAATTAAGTCTGAAATTGATGCCCAAGCTGAAAACTCTTTAATGTTATGTTTTGATTTCATAAAAGTGCTTAGCGTCGCATAACCACCGCCACTAACACCAATAACATATATTTTAGTTGTGTCAACATTTGAATTTTTGATTGCATAAGCTATTGCATCATCAATGTCTGTCAATGCTAATTCACTGCAACAAGCATTTGATGTTTTGTTTGCCCCGCGAAAATCTGGATGGATATAATTCAAATCTTTATGTTTACAGATTTCTGCTAAATCGTCATTTTGTGAGTAATCACCACTCCAAGTATGTAAACTTACAATTAGAGGTTTTGTCTCATTTGATTTTGATTTATAGAAATAGGATTTCTGCAAACTATTGTCCTTACTCGATTTAATTTCAACTATTTCAAATTCTTTGCTCCATTCAGTTTGTCGCGTATCGTCAAACTTTATATAAGACTCAACAAATGGTTTTTTAATCAAAGTCCAAGTCGTCTTATTTTGCCTAAGAAAAATTCCTACTGCTATCCCGAATATTAAAATCAGGATAAATGTTGTCAATTTTAAAAGTCTGTTTTTCATTGTACTGTGTCCTTTTTGCAATTACCGCCAACGATTGGGACATGTTGTCGAGACGGATTTCGGAGAGCGTTCCTGTCCGAAGGACATGGAACTGTGATGCGAGAATCCGCAGTTGGCTTACCACCAAACCCCGCCCTGCAACATGTACTGTGTTAGCGGTATGTGCTTCTTATATTATTTTTAATACTCCTGCGTCCGCTCTTAAAGATGCACCATTTGTCGCAAGGGATAAAGGGCTTGATAAATAGGTTGCTAAACTTGCTATCTCTGTTGGGTTAATAAAACGCTGTAACAAAATATGAGCGTTTGACTGTTGTAAAATTGCATTTTTCATTTGCTCAACGTTAAGATTTTTCATTTCTGCAATTTGCTCAACAACTGTTGCAACTCCGTTTGAATAAGTTGGTCCACCTAAAATTGAGTTTACGGTAACTTCCGTTCCTTTTGTCAGTTTGGAAAGTCCGTTTGCAATAGCCAACATTGCGGATTTTGTCATTCCATAATGTATCATATTTTCAGGAACATTCACTCCCGATTCACTGCTAATAAAAATAATTCGTCCCCAATTTTTATTCAGCATTTCTGGCAATAGCTGTCTGGATAAACGAACACTACTCATTACATTTATTTCAAAGTACTTATACCAATCTTCGTCTGTGAGATTTTCAAAATCTTTTACTTCAAAAATACCGACATTGTTAATTAAAATGTCAATGTCCAATAGCTTTAATAATAGTTTTTCGACTTCTTCTTTCTTTGAAAAGTCTGCCGCTATTGCCGAAATATTTTTGTCAGGAAATTGTTTTTGTAGTTTCTCTTTGGCTTGATAGGTTTTTTCAGTTTGTCGCCCGTTGATTGTTACTTCAACTCCTTCATTTAGCAATTGTTGAGCAATAGCAAATCCAATTCCCTGTGTCGAACCGCTTATAAATGCCCTTTTCCCATTTAGTTTTAAGTCCATATTTCTGTCTGTTTTTATTTTGTTGTAACGGTCTCTCGCATTACCGCTAACGGTTCGGCTATGGGCAGTGCCGGATTGTGTGCGACTTTCTGTCGGGACGACACGAAAGTCAGTGCGGGAATCCGTCGCTCCAAAATGAGCTACACCCACTATTGCCTATAGCTATTGTTAGCGGGCGTTTTATATTTTAATCTTTATTCCAGTTTTCCAACAAGTCGGGTTAAAATTAATTGACCAACTTGAATTATCCGTTTTCCAATCGAGAAAAGAATAGGATACACCACCTAACCCTATATAGAGACTAAATCTTGATGATATAAAATAAGATAATTCAGGTAAAACATCAATGCCCAAATAGTCAACTTTTGATGAACCGTCTGTACTCATTGCATATGATGATGAATACTCATCTGTTAAATCAATCAAAGTGCCTGAAGGATAAGATACTCTACCTGCCCAAAAAGAGTCATATTCAGACTTAATTTTTCCATAACTGAATTTAATATTCAGATTAACGTATAATTTATTCGTAATTGGATAATAATATCCTATGTATAAGTTTGGTAGAAAAACCTTTGATTTAATATTTGTTATTTCAGATTGATAGTATCTATTAATCATTAAATTGTTTAATCTATCTTCTTTTCCCCAATTATAATCAAATCCAATTCCTGTAATTAATCTGTCCGTAATAAAATAACCAACAGAAGCTCCTATATTTAAATATTTACCTTGATTTGAATTTAGATTATTTGTTACTCCACTCTCTATCGTAGATTGTGAATAATTTCCATCAACAGAAATAATCATTTCTCTTTTTTCTATTTGAGAAAATACATTAAATGTAGAGAGAATTGCCAATGCAAGTAATAGTAATTTTTTTGTCATTTTTTCTTATTATGGTTTTTATTTTAATAGAATTTGTCGTCGTCATAATGCCCGCTAACGGTCACTTGCAAGTTGTCGTTGCGGATTTCGGAGAGCGTTCCTGTCCGAAGGACATGGAACTGCGATGCGAGAATCCGCAGTTGCGTACCACCAAACCCCGCCCTACAATATGTACTGTGTTGTGTGTAGTTTTTATTTTGTATTGTGTTCAATTTCAATATTCTCATTAATAAATTCCTCATATAATTCCAGTAATTGGTTTTCCGTATCTAATAAATTCTGTAGATACAAAATGACTACTGTTTTACTTTTAGTTGAATTATCAAGAATGTTTGAATAGGTAAAGCCAGTAAGTCTTTGCGCTTTACTATCAATTAAATCAGATGAAGATTTCATTTGGATAAGTGCTGCCATTATCTTAAAATCAATTGAATTTATCTGGTCGTTCTTATAGAAATCTAATCCCGCATTTTTTATTGTTGCAATTTGCAAACCATTTGATTTCTTGAATAGGTCAAGAATTGTACTTTCAGAGTCATTAGTATATTTAATCAGTGTATCTAACAAACTCATTTGTTTTTCAACTATTCTTTCTAAGTTAGAATAGTTGTCTTGAACTTCCATATTTATGGTTCCAATTGATGCAATATGATATTTTCGTGCTTGATTATTTTCCTTTATGTTGCTTAAAAATAATGCAATCAAAACACCGGCAGTGACTATTGCAAACTCAATTAAATAGGGTTTAACTTTTTTCATTATTTAACATATTTTCTTCGTAACAATTTAAATATTTTCCAAATTTCAATTCATAAATGTCTCTGTTTTTATAGAAATAGTATTTTAATAATTGAAGTTTTCGTCAAATTCTGAGTAATCTAAAGACTAATTTTCGATTAATTAACTTTTACTCAAATTCATTATTTTTCAGCTCATTTTCGTACCCCGTTTCACTTTAGCAACAGGATTTAATCACCTCTGGAGAAATAGATAATTTACGATTAAATCTATGTCGAACGTGCTTATGTGGTGAATTACACACAACGTTTAATTGTATGTTTCGTACCGGTTTGCGGGATGGCCCCTTTTCATAAAAAAGGGAAAAAATGCGCGGGAAACCGGCTCCGGGGAATTCCTGTCCCCGGTATGAAATATACAAGTTGTTATGGTTACGTATTTTATTTTTGTTTTTCTTCTTTTTCCAATAAAATACGGGCGTTTTGAATCCAGCCCGCTGCCCCTAAAAGCCACTTTAAAATACAGGGTATTAACTTTATATTCGTATAAGGATAGTTCACTGTATTGTCGGGTTTTTAAGCGGCTTATCCGTTTAAAATTTATTTTTTTCTTTTTGCCCGTATAATATTTTAAACGGTTCGTTGATTCAAAATTTCCTTTAAAACTAATTATTTATTTTGAATTTATGTAAAATGTTCTCCCTGCTCATTCATTGAAAATCAGAAAGCTCGCGAAATAAAAGACTTGACTTTGTCATTTTTTTTCCCGAACTTCGCTTCAGTCGTTGCAGACGTTGCTTACGTCAAGAAGCCAGCTTCAACGGTAACCGACCGTTACAACGACTGGGACAAATGCCTAAACCGGCATTTTTTCTGTTTTCAATTCCTTCCCAAAAAACATTTTTTAGCTTAAAAATCCCGTAATCGTGGCTTTTTTTGCTTCCTGGATTCAATATGAACCATAACTAGTGTGTATCAACACTAGTGTTGTTATATTTCTTATATCGATTTTTGAGGTGTTGAATTGCTAAATTTGTCATCAAACCCGCTTCTTCATGTTTTACAAACGTTGATTGCTAACAGGTGGGCATACCACTGGCGTGTTCATGTTCTCCCAATCCAATCATCCTGATACCTGACCAATCTCTCTGCTTATTTCAACCTGCGGTAAGCATTGTGAAAAAGGATGCGATCATTGGTTTGTTTTTTTCGTTGCTCAAGTTAATTAATTTTACAGTATAAATTACTGGAACAGACGGATTTTTGTGAGATAATAATCGCTTTTGCACCTACGCCAGATCAATACCAAGTCTTAGGCTAAAGTACGGATCAATCCGCTCCAACCCGACATTTCATCGACAAAAGCTTCTTTTTCTTGTTCAAAATGATCGGGGCTCAATCATTTTTAGCTACTTGTCTTTTTGCCCCGAAGTCCGGCATTCCAATTATCCCTCATTTAAAATCAAAATGGGACTCTAAATCTTGAAAAAGAAGAAAGATTAACTCTACCTTTGCAACGACTGGAATTTCAAGACCTTCCAGCCGGTACAAATTAGTTTTAAGCATGAGAAAAAATTATTCAGGAGGAAAAGCCTCCCATTCGAAAAAACCACAAACACAAAGCTTTGAGGTGAAAGAGCCGGAAGAGTTGATGAAATTCCTAATTGCCAGCCTGCCTCATAAAAATCGCAACAACATCAAAACCCTGCTCAAAAAAAAGCAGGTGCAGGTCGATGGTAAATCGATCACCCAATTTAATCACCTGCTAAAACCCGGACAAAAGGTTTCGCTTGACACGGCTCCGGCTCCTATTGCCAAGCAAATGCGAGGTATTTCTATTGTTTACGAAGACAAAGACCTCATCATCATTAATAAAAATGCCGGACTACTGACCATGGCCTCCGAAAAGGAAAAACGAGCTACGGTTTACAGTATTTTGAGCAACTATGTGAAAGATGCAGACCGCGAAGCCAAGATTTTTATCGTTCATCGGCTCGATCGGGAAACATCGGGATTGATGATGTTTGCCAAAAGCGAAGAAATGCAGGAACTGCTGCAGGAATCTTGGAAACATACAATTTCGGAACGCACTTACCTGGCCGTGATTGAAGGCAAGCTTGAACAACCGAAAGGAACCATTAGCTCGTACCTGTTTGAAAGCAGCGTGTTTAAAGTACACTCAACACAAGATCCGGAGAAGGGGCGGCATGCTATTACACACTATTCAACCGCAAAAAGCAACGAGGAGTACTCCATGTTAAAAGTGAATTTGGAAACGGGCCGAAAGAATCAGATTCGGGTACACCTGCAAGACCTAAAACATCCGGTGATTGGCGACAAAAAATATGGATCAAAATCGAATCCGATTGGTCGACTCGGATTACATGCCTGGGTTTTAGCCTTCGAACATCCGGTAACGGGTAAAAAGATGCGATTTGAAACGTCCGTTCCGGGAAGCTTTCTGAAACTGTTTTAAAGGAAAAACAACAAGCTCAAACATGAAGCCGATCTAATTTTGACTTTCCTTTTTATCAATAAAACCCTACTTTTAAGTTTGAAAAATCAGAAACATGAAACGGGCATGCAAAGGCCTCCGCACGCAATAAATTCACTATAACAGAATTACGTCTAAAACCGTTGAAAATTTTAAATTATAATCAGATGAAAACAATACTTCTAACTGGTGGCGCCGGATTTATTCTTGTGAAATGACGAGACAAGAAAACAGAGAAAAAAATAATTAAAAGCTATGAAGTCAAATAAAACAATCCTTATTACCGGGGGTGCCGGATTTATTGGTTCCCATGTGGTTCGACTATTTGTCAACAAATACCCTGAATACAACATTGTTAACCTCGACAAACTCACTTATGCTGGAAATTTGGCTAACCTGAAAGATTTGGAAGGAAAGCCGAATTACGAATTTGTGAAAGCTGACATTGTTGATAGTGAAGCGATGTTGCAACTATTCGCGGAAAGGCAGTTTGATGGCGTAATCCATTTGGCAGCCGAATCACATGTTGATCGCTCGATTTCGAACCCCACGGAGTTTGTTTTCACCAACGTAATTGGCACGGTTAACCTGTTGAATGCTGCCCGAGCTAGTTGGAAAGATCAGTCTGAAGGACGCTTGTTTTACCAGATCTCAACCGATGAGGTCTATGGCTCGCTGAGCAATGATGGTACAATGTTTACCGAAGATACCGGTTACGATCCACACAGCCCGTATTCGGCTTCAAAAGCCAGCTCCGACCATTTTGTACGCGCCTATCACGACACCTTCGGATTGCCCGCTTTGATTTCAAATTGTTCCAATAATTACGGTTCATTCCAATTCCCGGAAAAACTGATTCCACTGTTCATCAATAACATTCGCAACAACAAGCCATTACCCGTTTACGGAAAAGGCGAAAACATACGCGACTGGCTTTGGGTTGAAGATCATGCCCGTGCCATTGATGTGATTTTTCACAAGGGCAAACCGGGTGAAACCTACAATATTGGCGGCCACAACGAATGGACCAACATCGACTTGATTAAGTTGATGTGCTCCATCATGGATCGCAAACTGGGTCGCGAGGCCGGAACTTCGGAAAAACTAATTACCTACGTAAAAGACCGCGCCGGACATGATTTACGCTATGCGATCGACTCATCAAAACTGCAAAATGAGTTGGACTGGGTGCCAAGTCTTCAATTTGAAGAAGGATTGGAAAAAACCATCGATTGGTATTTGAAGAATGAAGAATGGCTACAACATGTAACCAGTGGTGATTATCAAAAATACTACGAAAACCAATATCAAAAACGGTAATGTTTGCCCTTAAATATGGCACACATCGATTGACAAACGAAAGCCAGAACCGGCTCAATACTTCATTTTGAAAAATAGAAGACGATAGAAAACAATTGCAGTCAACCGTTTTAAAAGGCCTCCATGTGTTTTCATTCTACTATTTCTTGAACAAGAATTCGGTTGTGCCGATATTGTTCCCATCAGCGAAGATATCGACCGTGTATTCTCCGGGGATGAAGGGATCCTCACCGTTGTTATCCCAAAAAATATTCACCGGCAAATCATTGCCTTCGTAGGTTACTTCACGCATGGCTGAGTATGGAATTCTTAAGTCTTCAAAACGAAACAAATCATTTTTCGATTTCAGCAGCAGAATCTGGTCAGGTCGCTGGATACGAACATAAATATTTTTGGCTCCGCGTTTAGCGGTAATATTCTTCCCAAGGGTAAAACTCACCTGTATTTTTTCTGCTTTCCGACTGTTATTCACATCGTTCCCACGCGAATTGATGCCAAACGCGGTCAGGCCTTGTGCCTCCAAAGTAGCGGCTTTCTCAACCCTTTGCGATAACCGTTCTTTCTCCTTTTCCAGCTTCTGGTTTTTGTTTTCAATCTGAGCAAACTCTTGCTTTACCTGTTCATTTTCTGCCATCAGCTCCTGGTTCCGACGATTCAACGAATCAACCTGTACAATATAATTGCGCATAATCCGACGTAACGAGCCTACCTGCTCGCGATACTGCTCTATCTGGTCGTAGCTTGCTTTTTTTACTTGTCCGATTTCGAGCAATAAATCCTTCACTTTGGTTTGTGCCACAAACAATTGGGTATTCATCGTGTCGCTCTCCGTTTTCAGGCTGTCATAGTTCTGAACCATCTCACTCAACTCAACTTGAAGAGAATCCTTTTCAGAATTCAACGAATGCATAATTTGTTTATGCTCACCTCGCTGCATGAAAAACAATACCACTACTACGATAAGAATAACCGAAAGAAAAATAACAACCAGGTTATTACGTCTCTCCTTATCGGTTTCTCCCAGCGAAAACTTTTTCTTATTTTTTTCCAAATCACTCATATATTCAGAATTTTAGCCACCCAAAAACAACGCCCACAAAAATAGTATTATTTTGTGGGCGTTCAAATATCAAACCAAATTGAAGAAGACGATAACCAATCAATAACGCAATTTGGGAATCGTTAACGAAATAAAGGGCTAAAATAGATTTCCTAGTTTCACACCAAAGTAGATGGTTCGTGGTGATAATGGTCCGTAAACATATCCGGGATCCCGGTCGATACCATAATCAAAATCATCTTGATAATCATTGAACAAGTTTTTTACACCAGCATAAACCTGCAATGACAATTCATTCGACAAATTGAAGTTTTGGCTGATTTTTGCTCCGAGATCAAAAGACGAGTCCACTTCGTTTAACTGACCGACCTCTGGATTCGCTATGGTATTTCCAAAATAGGGAACCAACATCGAGCCGGTGTAATTACCGGTAACCGATGCCTTAAAAGACTCGCTTGGAGAGTAGCTAAACGAAAGGTATCCATAAGTATTGGGCGTGCGAAAAAACCGCTTTTCATTAAATTCCTGTGGTGAATCGTATTCGCTTTTCTGAAGGGTAAATCCGGTTTGAAGCATCCACCTGGCCCCCGGAGAAGCATTGAACTCAAAATTAATCCCCTGAACTTTGGCTCCATCCTCGGCGTTTGTTCGTGTATAAACCACTTCGCCTTTTTCGTTGGGCGTTCCATATTCGTTGGTAAACGGATTCTCGAGAACCGTGTAAAAACCTTCAGCTAAAAGCTGAGTTTGCCAACGTCCGAAGGTCTCTGATATATCGACTGAGAAAGTGAAACTATGCGAATTCTCCTGCTCCAAATCGGCATCGTTCTCATGCGTAACCCGACGGGCACCCGATGTTTCAATATGTAAGTCCTCATCAAAAATTTGTGGCGCACGGTAACCCTTGGCAAAGCTGGAACGCAATTGTACTTTCTCACCCAAATTATACATTAAACTTGCCCGCGGGCTAAACACATTGCCTGAAACATCACCATCAGAATCAGCTTTATCCGAAATCGCATAATGCTCTAACCGAAAACCAACGGACACGCGCCAGTTATTAGTTACCCATTCGTTTTGAGCAAAAAAGCCAACTGTACTAACTGACTGATCCGTGATGGTTGTTGTTCCAATATGTTCCATGGTGACAATATCAAGATAACCAAGTTTTTGATCCTTCAGGGCATCGTTGGTCATTTCGGCTCCAAGCAATAATTCAGAAGGCGAAAACAGACACTGCTCTACATCACGATGATACTGGGTTCCGACAGAAATAGCCAAATCCTCCGTATGGCCGTAAGCCGTCAGATCCTGCTCAGCACCGTAGTAGGAACCCCGATTGACAGACTGCATCGCAGCATAAAAGCTCAATTTGTCATGATCGCGCATAAACTTGTCGAATGTAAGATTCGCCGAATTGATTTCGTGATCAACCGCTTCTGAGATGTCCGCTTCATGATTCGGAAGGTCAAAGTCATTTCCTCCCCGCCTTGATTCATTGATAAAAAAGTAATCCAAATTGATTTTAGAGCGAACGCCCATACGTTTAAAGAAGCTGGCTCCAAATGTACTGTTGCTTAATTTTGAAAGCTCTGAATATCCATCGCCGTTCACATCATAAGGATCTCGCTTTCGTTTAAAACCATAAAAGCTCATACCCGATCGAAAATCTTCACTAACAATCGATCCGTTCATACTCAGGTTGTAATCGGCCGTTTGATTATCGCCAATCAGTCCAACTGAACTATTTATGCTGTAGGTATCCTGAACCGGCTCTTTCGTAATCAGGTTGATGGTTCCGGCAATGGCATTACTACCATATAAAGCCGATCCCCCACCCCGAACGACCTCAACCCGGTCGATCATATTTGCAGGGATTAATTCCAAGCCATAAACGCCAGCCAAACCACTAAAAACAGGTCGGCTATTAATCAGGATTTGAGAGTACGGCCCTTCCAATCCGTTCATCCGAACTTGAGTAAAACCACAATTTTGACAGTTGTTTTCCATACGCAAGCCGGGGGTAAAACTTAAGCCTTCACTCAGTGTTACACTTTGCGTATTTTCCAGCAACTTCGGACTAATCGTACTTACAATGGTGGATGCTTCGCGGCGTGATTTCTCACTCCGATCGGCAGTAATCACAACTTGATCCAAGCCAATCTGGTCGGGTTCTAACTCAACAACCAATGTAAGCGGATCTCCAATCTTGAGATCTACTTCATACGCTCTGTTTTGGTAACCAACCGCCGACACCACAACTTCCTGCTTTCCTGCCGGCGCTCCTACTAACTTATAGTGCCCGGTTGCGTCGGCAGCTGTACCCATTGTTGTTCCTTTAACCATAATGGTTGCAAATGGAATGTGTTCACCTTCCGATCGCACATCTCCAAATAGCATCGTATCTGTAAATTTGTCTTTGGGTTCTCCTTCGGCAAATGACAAAAGGGTGAATAATGACAAGACTGCCACAAAAATTATACTTTTCATTACTAGTTGATTTGGTAATTGATTTCATCTGAAATCAAACAAGTGATAAATTGATATTCGGTTTCTAACTCAAGCTTCTATGAAGCTGAACAACTCATTGTCAAAAGTAGGTTGAGACCATCAAGCTGACAATCCCAAAAAATTGGTATTTAAAAACGGATAATGTCTGTCATTTTAATATATACAGAACCACTATCCTCAATACTTATGAAAGGGGTGGACCACGAAGCCACTGATCGTTCACACTTTTGAAGCAATAAAGCTGGACGACCGGAACGGAAACAATTTTGTATGAAGGACGAATAACCTCCAAGTCTGGCAAAGGCGCTGAGTTGTCAAAGTAATTGTGAAAAAAAGCCTGATAAAGCTGATAATCAGCATGTGAATGCTGATGTGGCAATTTGCTTTCAACGCCGCGATCAAAAGGGTGAGCATGCTGTATCACCACTCCATTCGAAAGCAAATGAACATGCATATTACTAATGGAATTAACCAGCAAAATCAAATAAACCGGAAAAACCAGAAGAATAAATACTTTTATATATTTGCGAAGTGCCATCATGCCGCTGCAAATATAAGCGATGATGGATTAAGTGGAATCAATCTAAATAAAAAGCTACAGAAATTTAACATACAATTGGGAAAGAAAAAGATCGATATTGATTTATACAGTTATGGTGAATATACCGAATGGGATCGCAATAGCCGGAAGCTACCGAAAATAGTTAACATTTCGCACACCGTTCAGGCTGAAGTCGGAACTGAATTTGGCTATGTTTTGAAAATCAAACGAGGAAAAGGTAAGAAGCTGGATTTCAAAGTTATTCACCCTCCGCTTAAGGACGAAAATGGTGCCTTGATGGACGATTTTACAGGCGAATATTACATCAATAGCAACGACTATGAATTCTTTTTAGGCGATTGCATTTGGGAACCTCTGGACGACAAACTTGGCCCGTGGCGATTAATCACCTACCTCGATGGGCAGGTGATTGCTGATAAAACACTCCAATTGGTTAGAAAAGAAAACTAGTTAATCTTCTTTGTCAATCAATTTTGCAAGTTTTGCGTACGCTTCGTCGCAAGCAACCAACAAATCTTTACCAATGCTCTGATAGTGACTTTTAATCAACTTGGGATTGTCTTTCCCATCCGGGTGATTGACTCGGCTTATGAGATCTTTCCGCTTGGTCATGATCTCATTCACAATCTTGAAAGCAGCCTCTTTATCTGCATTTTCAAAAGCATTGATGTACTGAAAACTGTCAACAACGACTAAGGATACTAAATAGTCAATGTCTTTTTTTAGATCGCGAACGCTTGCCATAATTAATGTATTTCTGAAGTTAATGGATATTTGATATGCTCAACATTTGTTAAAATTGCATTGACTGAACCAACTAGTATTTTAGTTTCAACTTTTACCGGTATCCGATTCTGGTCGGCTGTAAACCACACGTTCATGTATTCTCCATCAGGGAAAAAATCACCCCCGAGCAAACGGATAATTACATGATGACAATGGAATTTTCTTCCGTTGCGGGTTTTTACAACTTCTTCTCCGCGGTAACGAAAGTACAAATCTTCCGTCTTGTTATCAACCAACATCTTAAAATTAACCTGATCACTCTTTTTTAGACCGTCAAAGTTAAAATTCCGAAAATCATAAACCATGCTCAGCATATCTGAAACGGTTGGTTCCCAAACAAGCGTATCATGAATAAATGGCTGATCTTCACGTTTGACATAGGAATAGATTTTTCTGCTAATATCATTAAACTGATACTCGTGAACAGTTGAACTTTTAGCATGATTCACTTTTCGAATAAAATAATCAGGCTGGAAGTTTGAGAAATTCACCCGACTACTAAATGTGTCGCGAACCGTATAAAAAAAATCGTAGGCTTTGTAGGTTTTACCGATTGCTAAAAAACGCCACATCTTCTTTTCATTCACTCTCACGGTATCAGTACTGAAGATGACCTCTCCAGCATTTATCCAAATAAAATGCCAATTATAATAGGCTCCATAGGTCAATTCCTCCTGAGGGATAAAAACCGCTTGCGCTTTGCCCGGCCGGCTATTCAGTAAGAAAGCATTAAAAAGGAGAACGCTGAAAATTGCTGCTCGAAGAGCGCTGTGATTTTTTGCTTTTGTTCTTCGCATCTTCTTTTTGCTTGTCTTCGTCAATCATTTCTTTATCATACTGAATTAAAGGTAGATTCCAGACTTCCTGTATTTCAAAGTTAGACCGTAATTTCAATACTTTATTGTAATACATAACCTGTTCGGGCTGAATACCTTCATCAAGGTTCCCGGTATCCCACTTGCCATTGTTATTACGATCAATAATCAAACGAATTTTGTACTTATTGGGATCCAGATATGGAAACTCAATTTCTCCATCTTTATCAATCCCAATTTGCTGTAATACCATTTCTTTATCCGAATTATCAAGTAGTTGCACAATTCCATGATCGGTTATTCCATTCAATTGCACAATGATATTCGCATAATAGCTTTCTTCCTGAATCGCAAATCTTTTATTGAGCTCGTTTGTCGGATGACCATCGAAATTGTACGCAGCAGCCGAATCAATAAAGAGTCGGTATGTTTCCATAAATTCCCATGGATACTGGATACAGAACTTCCGTATCGAAGAGGAGTCCTGCCACATTTCAAATTCCAATTCTTCTTCAAGTGTATCTACTTGTTGATACAAATGCACAGCTGACCAATCAAACGTTTTTAAAGGTTCAGGAGCCTCCAGTTTAATATTTCGATAGATATCGAAACCACTACTTTTTGTATTCTGCTTAAATGAAATATGCGGAATCGGTTCCGGTTCTTCCTCTTCTTCTTTTTTCTTGCGTCTTTTCCTGCTGGTATCCTCCGGTTTGGTATAATTAAATTCAAGTGTATCGTGCTTCAGTACCAAATTATTCAAGCTGTCAGCTACCAAATAGCTAATATCTATCAATAATGAATCAGTGTGACTTAAAACGGTATCCGTCAACCAAATCATTAACGAATCTCTAGTCGGATTAAACTCAATATAACTCCAATCTTCATTTGTCGGTTCCGGCTTTAAAAGCTCAACACGAAATGAATCACTCAATGTTTCTGTGAAGTAAAGATTAATCATATTAGCCTGATCACGACTATAGCTTTCAATGTACTGATCGAAAAACTCTTCATCAAAAAGCATCAGGAAGAAGGGCGTTTCCAATGCATTTCTTCGCTTGGTTTTAATGCTTATGGTATCACCGGTTATTGTATCAGTTTGATAATTTGGAAGATTCAAATCCTGAGGAGAAATCAAAGTGTCCAAAAAAGCAATCCGCTCCAATGGTTGATTATAAGTCAAAGAATTGTCTTCATCAACCAAGGCATACAAACGGTATCTTCCGGCAGCGATATTGCTGATTACATAAAATCCATCTTCGTCAGTTGTTGCAATATAATTCGGAAAAGTATCTTTAAAAGCGTCCAGTTTTTCGGTAGCATGCATCATAACCACAGCACCTTCAACAGGCTCCAGGTTTTTCGCGTTCTTTACATATCCACCAATCATCAAACTATCAAAATCAGCCCCGGTGCTAAACGCAAAACGAAAATCCTCCAGCGGGTTTTGTTCGTTATTATCAACAATGGCACTTTTGAAATCAAGTGAGTAGGTTGTGTTTTGTTGCAGCGAATCGCCTAAGTCAATAATTAGCGTTTTTGACTTTGTCCGGATCATAGGACGCTCTTTTAAAGGAGGAGAAACCACAAGCCCTTCTCTTAATTTATCGACAACGACAAATTCGTCAAACGTCAGACTGATCTCGTTGCCATCAAAATTTATAGCGTTAAACTCAGGTCCCGTTTTAATAACATCGGGCGGTATCGAATCCTTTGGACCTCCGGTAGGCATTCCCGGGTTAGCACACGATGTTGTGAAAACCAGATACGTCACATAAGTCAATATGAGTATGGGGAAAATTTTTCTCATAGTTCTAAAACCTGAACAAACATACTAATTTCAGAATGATTTGCTGACTTGTAATTGTTAATTATTCCACGGTTACTGACTTCGCCAGATTTCGTGGTTGATCAACATCGCAACCTCGCATAACTGCGATGTAATAGGCAAAAAGCTGAAGCGGAATAACTGTTAGCAATGCAGCGACAGCCGGATGCGACTCGGGAACTTCTAATAAGTCATCAGCCATTTTTCGCAATCCATTATCACCTTCAGTCACAACCGCAATGACATTTCCCTTGCGAGCTTTCACCTCCTGAATGTTGCTTACAACTTTCTCATAATAGCTATCCTTAGCCGAAACCACCACCACAGGTAAGTTATCGTCAACCAAGGCTATTGGTCCATGTTTCATCTCTCCTGCAGCATAACCTTCGGCGTGCATGTATGAAATTTCTTTCAATTTTAACGCACCTTCCAAGGCAACCGGGAACAGATATCCGCGCCCTAAATACAGTGCATTAATCGCGTCTTTATATTTTTCAGCCACCTCCTTGATATGAGGATGGCTCATCAAAATCGTCTCTATTTTTGCCGGAATTTCCAACAGCTCGGCTATGAGCATTTCGTAGAACTCCTGGTCAATTTCACCACGTTCTTTGGCGAGCTTAAATGCCAACAAGGTAAGCACAGTAACCTGAGCTGTAAAAGCTTTTGTGGAAGCTACTCCAATTTCAGTTCCAGCGTGTGTATAAACTCCGGCATCGGTTTCGCGTGCAATGCTTGAACCAACAACATTGCAAATACCTAAGATGAGCGCGCCTTTTTCTTTCGCCATTTTTAACGCTGCCAGGGTATCGGCAGTTTCGCCGCTTTGGCTAATCGCAATAACAACATCTCCTTTGCTGATAATGGGTTTTCGGTATCGAAATTCCGAAGCATATTCAACCTCAACAGGCACCCGGGCATATTCTTCGATGAGATACTCTGCCACCAAAGCTGCATGCCAAGAAGTTCCACATCCTATAATGATGATCCGGTTGGCCGAAACAATTTGTGGAAAAACATCAATCAAACCACCCAGATTTATATCGTTTTGATTTGGTCGTATGCGACCTCTATAGGTATCGGATATAGTTTTAGGCTGTTCGAAAATTTCCTTCAGCATATAATGCTCAAAGTCTCCCTTATCCAAATCACCAATGCTCAAGTCAACTTTGGTAATTTTAAAGTTGGCCGGATTATTCTGCACCGTTTTCAGGGTCAGACTATTCTTCTCGATAATGGCCACATCACCGTCATTCAGGTAAATCACACTATCAGTGTATTCAACAATCGGGCTGGCATCCGAAGCTAAGAAATACTCTCCTTGCCCAATACCAATTACCAAAGGACTCCCCATCCGAGCCGCTATAATCCGATGTTTTTCGTCCTTGCAGATAACAACGATACCATAAGCACCAACGACTTTCGAAAGAGCCAAACGAACAGCTGTTTCTGCATCTTCAACCTCATCCATCTGATAGAAATATTCAATCAGGTTGGCCAGCACTTCCGTATCGGTGTCCGATTGAAATTCAAATCCTTTCTCCGTAAGATCTCTCTTTAGCCTGGCATAATTTTCAATAATACCATTGTGCACCAAAACAAAGTTTCCATGCATCGATTGATGTGGATGAGCATTTTCATCATTGGGTTCGCCATGTGTTGCCCACCGGGTATGGCCTATTCCGATACTCCCTTCAACATTTTTATCGGCAACAAAAGCCTCAAGTTCACTAACTTTTCCTTGACGTTTATAGACGTTTAATGTACTGTTATAAATAGCAATACCGGCGGAATCATATCCCCGGTATTCTAATCGCTGCAACCCTTTTATAAGGATCGGGTATACATTTTTATCGCCAATATAACCAACTATTCCACACATATTTGTTTCTGTTAATTTTTCGGTGGAACCGATCAGTAAGCGCTAATTCAATTTTGTATAAGTCACTCCCAAACGAATTCCAACATGACTAGTTGAACCTTTCAAAACGACCCTTCGCGTCTGTTCATTTTGATAAAGAGTAGAAAGATAAAATCCATTATTTCCAACCTCTTCATTTTCGAGGATTGCTTGCAAATGATTCGTGATATTGAATCTATAGGTCGCATCTTCCGCATAAAAAAAGCCTCCATACAAATTCGGGGACACACCATAATCATACGGCAAGTATAAATATTTATCATCATCTGGCTGATAATCTGCATTTATTGCATAGAGGGCTAGCTTAGGTGGAACAGAATACTCATGAAAATCCGAAGCTAATGTATCTACCTGAAATATCAATTGAGCTTTATTGATGACGTAATCCCCGTATTGAACGGAATCTTTCCAATCATCTAAATTTGGAATATTAATTTTCGCCCTCAGCCCACCAAGTGTTTGTAAATAGATCAAGCTGTCGGGTTCGCTTTGATTCGTACCCAGTTGATCAGCAAATGCGGTGCCTGAATAATCGTGCGTAAAACTGCTGATACGAGCAGAACTTGAATTGATTCTGTAACTAAAAGTATATTGCTTGATCAGGGTGTCTGTTTCTGCCTCATGATCACTATAAAAAAGCGTTAAATTAGATCCCGGAGAGAGAGTTGAAATTCGAACTAACCCTCCCCCGTCTTCGATATCCTGTGGCTCAACATAAAATCCTTTAAAAAAATCTAAAAAGGTGTCGTTGTTAACCATTTGAATAGAATCGGCATTGTACAATTCCTCTGCTACGCTATCATCCAACCTGATTGCCAATTCCTGAACAAGTGTATCTGTACCAGTAGAGTCCAATTCAAGTTTTGGAATGAAATCCAGCTCTCCTACAGGAGTTGAAAATGTCAACGATTTCAAATCAACATCTTGGTAATAGGAGTAATCACTTGCTCCTGCATCCGACAAAGTATCAATGTAAATATCTTCTTGAAGCCTATATACTTTCAGACTTTGAGTTGTTATGGTATCGCCATAAAACTCTTTATACAAAAGATATAAAACGACAGAATCAAGCTGTAATGTATCGGCATAACCAGGATATCCGGGAAGCCGAACATGAAACGCCATGTCTGCAGTTGTTTTTCCAAAAACCGGATCGTTGAATGTACCAAAAACATTGTAGTTTGGCTCATCGGTCTTCAGTAGACCATCTTTTTCAGTAAACGCTTCTATTGATTCGCTATCGACACTCTGTCCAACTGTTTTTAAATCAGATCCGGGCAAAAGCTCCATCCCTGTTCCATTCGGATCGTCCTTACAATTCCACAGTGCAAAAGCCAATAGCATAAAAGCTACGGCCAGCTTTACTGGTTCTATCTGTTTCCTATTCACGTAACCATTGTTTTTCAGCTCTTGAAAACTTACAGCACCTTATCGTAAAAATCGTTATAGGCATCGATGTAAGTCTCTTCAGACTGATAATTTAAAAATAATTTGTTTTTGTCCTGAACGTACGCGGCCAAATTTGGATCAATTTCATCACTGCCTTGAATAACAGCATCTGCATATTCAATTCCAAGTTTTGACATGTTCTCATAGGTTGGCTCATCAAGGAGTTTAAGATCTTCCTCGGCTACACCATCCAACAAAACATTATGCTTTGTATTTGGACTTAACGAATTCTTAAAGTTTTCATTGTATAGCGAGTAAACAACTTTTGAGTTGGCGAATAACGGATCGTTATGATACGCTTTCTTAATATAGAGAGGAACCAGAGAGGCCAGCCATCCATGACAATGAATGATATCGGGAGCCCAGCGAAGTTTAATCACGGTTTCCAACACGCCACGGGCAAAAAAAACAGCACGTTCGTCATTGTCTTCAAATTCTTTCCCTTTTTTATCTTTCAGAATCTCCTTTCGATGAAAATAGTCCTCATTATCAATAAAATAAACCTGCATTCGAGCCGCCTGAATAGACGCTACCTTAATAATAAGTGGGTGATCTGCATCATTAATTACCAAGTTCATTCCAGATAAACGAATGACTTCATGTAATTGATTTCTACGTTCATTAACGCTACCATACCTTGGCATAAATGTCCGAATCTCGCGACCTTTTTCCTGTATCCCCTGAGGCAGATACCTGGATTTTACCGACATTTCTGATTCTGGGAGGTAGGGTGTAATTTCCTGAGAGATAAATAGTACTCTTTTCTTTTCCATTGAAAATTTGATGAATTTGATTGTGCAAAATTAGTAAAAATATCGCTAACATTCAATTTTATACCATTACCTGACTCTTAAAAAAACTTAAGAAGTCGACTATCCTATGTTTTGAATTATTTATTTACTTTTGCACCGTTAATTTTATTGCTGTATGCTGGTTGTAAAGGAAATAACAGAATTGCAAGCGATCATTGATCAAGAGAAAAAAGAGGGCAAAACGATTGGTTTTGTTCCTACGATGGGTGCTTTACACAATGGACATATTTCATTGGTTGAAACAGCCACACAACAGTCAAACTATGTGATTGTTAGCATCTTTGTGAACCCCACTCAATTCAATGATAAAAAAGATTTAATTAATTATCCGAGAACTCTGGAAAGAGATTTAAAATTACTGGATAAAACTTCCTGTAATTTAGTGTTTTCGCCTGATACTAATACGATGTATCCTGAGGAAGACAAGCGACAGTTTAATTTCGGACAGCTTGAAACAGTTATGGAAGGTCAGTTTCGGCCGGGGCACTTCAACGGTGTAGCACAGGTTGTAAGCAAGCTTTTTGAAATCGTAAAACCAGACAAAGCTTTTTTTGGGTTGAAGGACTTTCAACAGCTGGTAATTATAAAAGCTCTGGTAAAACAGTTAAATTTGCCCATTGAAATTGTGCCTTGTCCAATTGTCCGTGAAAACGATGGATTAGCTATGAGTTCTCGAAACCAAAGGCTTACAGAAGAACAAAGACATAATGCCTCACATATTTATAAAACGCTATGTGAAGCTCGGAACAAAGCTCACATTATGAGCGTAAAAGAACTTAAAAGGTGGGTTACAGAAACAATTAATCAGAATGAATTTCTGGAAGAAGAATACTTTGAAATATCTGACGATGAACAACTTAATACAATCAACGATTGGAACAGCCCGCTAAACAAAGTTGGATGCATAGCTGTTCAGTGTGGAGAGGTTAGGTTAATTGACAATATTGTGTTTGAATAAAAAATTACAACATGTTTATTGAAGTTTGTAAATCGAAAATACATAAGGTAAGTGTTACTGAAGCGAACCTGCAGTACGTTGGAAGTATCACAATTGATGAAGATTTAATGGATGCTGCAAATCTTATTGAAAATGAAAAGGTTCAGGTAGTAAACATTAACAATGGAGAGCGTTTGGAAACCTACGTAATCAAAGGTAAACGAGATTCGGGTGTTATTTGCCTGAACGGTCCGGCAGCGCGCAAAGTTGCCGTTGGCGACGTCGTTATCATTATTTCGTATGCAACCATGGATTTTGAAGAAGCTAAAACATTTAAACCCAGCTTGGTTTTCCCCGACATTGAGACCAATAAACTCGTTTAAAAGAGTTAATAGTCATATTTTAAACCTCAAGGCTTTTTTTAGCTTTGGGGTTTTCTTATTTTTACTGAATATCCTTCAGACAAATCATGAATGAAATTACGGGTAAAATCCATCACTCTTTCGACGAATTTTTCAACACGCTAAAATCTTGGAAAACAACAAATCAAAAGCTTGTTTTCACCAACGGATGCTTTGACTTGGTTCATCGCGGACATATTGACTCTTTAGTGAAATCTGCCAAATTTGGCGACAAATTGATTATTGGTCTCAACACCGATCATTCGGTCAAATTACTAAAGGGCGAAACACGTCCCCTCGTCGATGAAGAGTCGCGAGCCATCCTGATGGCTTCGCTGCAAATGGTTGACGCCGTAGTTCTCTTTGACGAAGAAACCCCCTACGAACTCATCAAAGCCATTCAGCCCGATGTGTTAGTGAAAGGAAATGAATATAGCATTGAAGAAATTGCCGGACACGATGTGGTGCTGGCCCGCGGAGGAAAAGTAGAACGAATAGAGCTCACCGACGGACTTTCCACTTCCGCATTAATCGAAAAAATAAAAAAACTCTGACCATGGCTAAAGTAAAAACGGTTCACGTTTGTCAAAACTGTGGAAGCCAATCGCCCAAATGGGTGGGACGCTGCACCAACTGTGGCGAGTGGAACACTTTTGTTGAAGAAGCAGTGGTGAAAGAAACAAAAAGCCCGCTAAGTTCGCGAACTGCAAGCGGCTCAAAACCGCAAAAGCTAAATGAAGTCAGAACAGAGCAAACCCAACGAATTGATTGCTGTAACCGAGAGCTGAACCGTGTATTGGGTGGTGGCCTGGTTCCCGGCTCATTGGTTTTGGTTGGTGGCGAACCCGGCATTGGGAAATCGACGCTGGTTTTGCAAGTTGCCCTTGATTTAAAATCGAAGAAAATCTTATACGTTTCAGGCGAAGAAAGCATTCAGCAAATTAAAATTCGTGCCAACCGACTAAAGCGCGAAAACGATAACTGCTATTTTTTAAGCGAAACATCATTAGAGAATATCCTGACACATTGTGAACATCTGGAGCCGGAAGTACTGATCATCGACTCCATCCAAACAGTAGCAACAGCACATATTGAGTCATCGCCCGGATCAGTCAGCCAGATCCGCGAGTGCACCAACGCCATTCTCAAGTTCTCCAAAGAACGCCAAATTCCAGCCATATTAATCGGGCACATCACCAAGGAAGGAAGCTTGGCAGGCCCCAAGGTGTTGGAACACATGGTAGATACCGTTTTGCAGTTTGAGGGTGAAAATCAATACCTCTATCGAATACTAAGATCAATAAAAAACCGCTTTGGATCCACCAGCGAACTGGGTATTTTTGAGATGAATAATGAAGGGATGCGCGAAGTCAGCAATCCATCAGAGTTACTCATAAACCGCGACCACGAAGGGCTGAGTGGAACGGCTATTTCCGGAGCCATTGAAGGAAATCGCCCTTTGCTGATTGAAATCCAATCGTTGGTTAGCACTGCCGCCTATGGAACACCGCAACGCTCATCCACCGGCTTTGACCTACGCCGACTGAATATGCTACTGGCAGTATTGGAAAAACGCGCAGGTTTTAAACTGGCTTCCAAAGATGTGTTTCTCAATATTGCCGGAGGTATTAAAGTTGACGACCCGGCAATCGATCTGGCGGTGATCTCTGCCATTCTATCGTCCAACTTCGATTTAGCCATCGATAAGAAACTTTGTTTCACCGGGGAAGTTGGGCTATCTGGCGAAATTAGAGCTGTGAACCGACTGGAACAACGCATCGCTGAAGCCGAAAAACTGGGAATGCAAAAAATATTCATCCCCCAAAACGGTAAAAGCCTCAACCTAAGTAAATTTAAAATTCAAATCGAAGAAGTAAATCGGGTCGATGATTTCTTCAAAAAGCTTTTTCAGAAAAACTAAAAGCCGATACTTTTTCATAATTTTAATCTTTTCCCAATATAAGCTATCCAAAAAATGAAAGGGAATTCTAACTTTGTCAAGCTATTAAAGAAAAACATGCAACGAATAACCTTCTATTTTTTTGTTTTATTATTGACTTTCGGGAGTTTTGCCTGTAAAGAAAAAAAAGGCTACCCAAAGCCTGACAATCTGGTGAGCGAAGAAAAAATGGTCGATATACTTTACGACATTCATCTTGGTGAAGCATACTCCGAAAAATTTCGGTATGCTGGCGACACCACGAAACTTGAATCGAAAGACCTCTATTTTTCAATATTGGAAGAACACAAGATGCAAGACTCAATTTTTGCTGAGTCGGTGGTGTATTACTCCAGCATGCCTAAAATTTACGCCCGAATTTACCAACAAGTCATTGATCGGTTGAAGATGCTACAAGAAGAGAGTAACAAGAAAGAAGAAGTAAACATTCAACCCGAAAAATGAGAAAATATGCCGCTCACTACCTGTTTCCTGGCAACAGAAACCCAATTGCAAAAGGAATAATCAAAGTCGATTCAAGCGGCTTGATTCTCGAATTAATTCATCCCGTTAATGGACTGAGCGAGCAAGAAGGCATGGAGTTTCATAACGGAATTATTTGTCCCGCATTTGTAAATGTTTTTCACGAATTTGAAGATGAGCGTTTTTTTAGAAAATTTCCTTTGTTGCAGAAATATAATCACCTGAAGCCGGAAAGACTCAATACCGAAAAAGATATTTTGTCGTGGATTAAAGCGATTCAACGTGAAAATATACAAATAACACTTGACGAGCTAATCAGAATTTTCACGCTTGATGCAGCCAAGTCCATTAAGCTTGAAAAGGAAGTCGGGAGCCTCGAAAAAGGAAAACGCCCCGGCTTAATGTTGATCTCAGGAATGGACTATCGAAACCTTCAGCTTTCTGAGAATAGCTATTTAAAAATGCTGATCTAATCAATTTCGTATTGGTAAAATATTTCGTAAATTCGGTTATCTCAAATCAGACATAACGTACAATTCATGACCTATATAGCTGACAACAACCGGTATAACTCGATAGAGTACAAACGATGTGGAAAATCGGGACTTAAATTGCCTGCCCTTTCGCTTGGCCTTTGGCACAACTTCGGAGGAATTGATATTTATGAGAATGGCCGCTCTATTTTGCGTCACGCTTTCGACAAAGGAATTACTCATTTCGATTTGGCAAACAACTATGGACCTCCATACGGGTCAGCCGAGGAAAACTTTGGCAAGATCATGCAACAAGACTTCCAACCCTATCGAGACGAAATGATTATTTCAACCAAAGCCGGCTACGATATGTGGCCCGGCCCATACGGCAATTGGGGCAGTCGAAAATACTTGTTGGCTAGTCTGGATCAAAGCTTGAAACGAATGGGCCTGGATTATGTAGACATCTTTTATTCGCACCGACCAGATCCGGAAACTCCACTGGAAGAAACAATGATGGCGCTTAATCAAGCTGTAAGGCAAGGAAAAGCTTTATACGTTGGCATTTCAAATTACCCGGCTAACCGCACACTAAAAGCTGCTAAAATACTTCGCGAGCTGGGAACTCCACTACTTATTCATCAGCCCAAATATTCGATGTTTGAACGTTGGGTCGAAGATAAACTTCTGGATGTCCTGGAAGAAGAGGGCGTTGGTTGCATTCCATTTTCGCCACTTGCACAAGGTTTGCTTACCGATAAATACCTAAATGGTGTCCCGGAAGGATCGCGAGCCAACCGGGCTCATTTTCTGAAACCTGAAATGGTAGAATCCTCGATCAGCAAAGTACAAAAGCTCAATAAAATTGCGCTGCAAAGAGAGCAGAGTTTGGCTCAAATGGCTCTGGCGTGGATCTTAAAAGACAAGCGCATAACCTCAGTCCTGATCGGAGCTAGTTCAACCAGCCAGCTGGATGACAACATCAGAATGTTGGATAAAACTCAATTCTCTGATGATGAACTTACTCGCATCGATGATATTCTGAAAAGCTAGAATATAAAAAGTGTCTGGAGCAACCATTTAAAGTACAATGAAGACAACGTATCTTTTAATATTGACTTTCGGATTAAACTCGCTGTTAACACAAGCGCAAAATCGAGCTCCTGACCCCAATTTTATAGAAAAAATAGCTCGACAAGAAAAACAAGGTTGGTTGAAAAAAATGCGGTTTGAGGAAGCAACAAATTATGCCAACTATGATCTGACTTTCCAACGCATGCAATGGAGAGTCGATCCGGCGGTGCGTAAAATTGAAGGAGCCATTACCAATTACTTTCATCCCTTGGTTGACGATTTTGGTAGCATCAACTTCGATGCCTATTCCGATATGCAAATTGATTCGATTTTTTACCACGAAAAATCGTTGAATTTCAAACACGAAAACAACCAACTGACCATCGTTTTTCCCAAAACAATTCCCCCTCAACAAACCGATTCGCTGACTATTTGGTATCAGGCAATTCCTCCGTCTGAGGGATTTGGTTCGTTCGAAACGTCAATAACCTTTGGTGGAAACCCAGTTCTTTGGACACTTTCGGAACCCTATGCCGCAATGACTTGGTGGCCCTGCAAACAAAGCTTGGTTGATAAAATTGATAGCATCGAAATTCAGGTTACCTGCCCTGAAGGAAATAAAGTAGGCAGCAATGGTAAGCTGATTTCTGAAACAACAATGAACGGTAATACGACGGTGGTATGGAAGCACAACTATCCGATCGTCACATACTTGGTAGCCATTGCTGTGACGAACTACTCAAAACTTTCAGTTTATCTGAAACAAGAGGAAGATTCTATTGAAATCCTAAATTACGTATACCCGGAATATTTGGAAACAGCAAAAGAGCGAACAGCTGATATGCTTGATATTATAGAGCTGTTTGATGAATTGATTGGACCCTATCCGTTTGCTGATGAAAAGTACGGGCATGCTCAATTTGGCTGGGGTGGTGGTATGGAACACCAAACCATGAGTTTCATGAACAACCTTAATTTTGGCTTGGTAGCCCACGAAATGGCACACCAGTGGTTCGGAGATTGCCTCACATTAGCCAGCTGGCAAGATATTTGGCTCAACGAAGGATTTGCTACCTACCTCACCGGATTATGCTATGAGCATTTAATTGACAAGGAATATTGGATGACTTGGAAAAAACAACAGGTTGACAGAATAACCGGAATATCCAATGGTTCTGTTTTTCTCACTGATACCACTGACATCAACACAGTTTTCAGCTCTCGCCTTTCCTATTCAAAAGGAGCTTATTTGCTGCACATGCTGCGCTGGGAATTAGGTGACGACGCTTTTTTTGAAGCATTGCAAAACTACTTCAACGACCCCGATATTAAGTATGGTTTTGCCTCGCAGGAAGACTTGGTCAGGCATCTTGAAACAGTGGGTGATACAAGCCTTACCAAATTTTTCAACGATTGGTATTATGGCGAAGGATATCCAAGTTTCGACATCGCTCATTTTGACGACAATGGTAAATACAAGGTCACGATCAACCAAACCACATCTGACGAATCAGTTGATCTTTTTGAAATGCACGTGCCTTTACGGCTCTGGAAAGACGGTGACAGCACGGATGTTCGCTTACATCAAACAACCAATCCACAAACCTTCGAGCTAAACGAAAAGCCCGATTCAATTCAATTCGATCCTGATTTATGGCTAATCAGCAAAGGTTCAGTTGTAACATCAACCGTTGAACTAAGTAATAAGCAACTGAAGTTGTACCCAAATCCGGTAGCGGACATTTTACACATTTCACTTCCAAACAAGGTGAAAATTGAGCAAGTAAAAATTATTGATTTTGACGGAAGAACCGTTCTATCGCAAACGAATGGAAATCTTGAAGTTAACGTGAGTCAACTGGCAACAGGCTCGTACTTCATTCAGGTAAGAACCAATCGTGGTAATTATAACCAACAGTTTGTAAAAACGAAGTCTTCCCAATTTCGCTAATCCCATTTCACCATTTCCCACGAAATCGGTAACTTCGCCCCCATAAAAAAACTAAGCATATGTTTTCAGGAATAGTAGAAGAATATGGCACGGTGAAAGCCATCGAAAAAGATCAGGAAAATTATCATTTCACATTAACTTGCTCCTTTGTTGACAAGTTAAAAATTGATCAGAGTGTATCGCACAATGGTGTTTGCCTGACCGTTGTAAAAATTGACAACGAAGCAAAAACATACACCGTTACGGCAATCAAAGAAACCCTGCTAAAAACCAACCTCGGTTATTGGGAAGTGGGTACCAAAGTTAATCTGGAGCGCAGTATGATGATGAACGGCCGATTGGACGGACACATTGTTCAGGGACACGTCGACCAAACAGCAACTTGCACAAAGGTTGAAGAAGCCGACGGAAGCTGGTACTTTACCTTTGAATACGAGTTTGACAAAAGCAAAGCACAACAAGGTTACATGACTGTTGAAAAAGGCTCGGTTACTGTTAACGGTGTTAGCTTGACAGTGGTGAACTCGAAAGACAATTCGTTTCAGGTGGCCATTATTCCTTTCACTTACGAGGAAACTAACTTTCATACTTTTGAGGCCGGAACAGTAATCAACCTCGAATTTGACATTATCGGTAAATATCTCAGCAAATTAGCAACATTCAAATAAAAGAAGCCGGGCAATTGCCCGGCTTCTTAACTTTCATCCATTCACGCATGAAACACCAATAAAGGTGTTTTCAAATGGAAAACCATTTTTCGCGCAATACTTGGATTGAAAATCCGTGTAATCATATTGCGTTTGTGTGTTGTCAATGACAAAATATCAATTTCGTTATCCCGAATATAGTTTTCCAAATCCGAAAGTACATCCCGGCCATGAACCATTTCACAAGAAAGAGCATCATCTTTGTACTTCCGTTTCAACTCTTTCTTCATAAACTGAAGCCTAGTCTTTGCTAACTCCCCTTCTTCCAAGTCACCAATGTGCAGGCAGGTCGTTTCGGTATTAAACGGTTTTAAAATCCCCACCAATTTATCGATAGCCACAAAGTCCTTTTCATCAAAATTGGTTGCGTAAACCACTTTTTTAACCGAAGCTAAATTTAATAGCGGTGCCTTTTCGGGGATGACCAACACCGGAACTTCCGCCCGATAAATTACTCCGGCAGTAGTGCTGCCCATAACCGCATCTGAATCCTCTGAAGGACCTTTTATTCCCATAACAATCAATCGTGGAGGATGCAACTCAGTATATGCTAAAATATCTTCTTCAGGATAGCCCATTTTAACGATTTGTTCCATTTTTACTGATTCCCAAACAGACTGTCCTGCCAGTTCTTTGAGCTTACTCAAAAACTTAATAAAATTCTCATTAACGGCCTCTTCACGGGCTTTCAAATGCTCATAAAGTCCGGCATCAAAAGCCATCACATCAGAGTATGGAATCGTAAAATAATCTGGTTGAGGAATGACATGATAGAACACAACGCTGGAATCCAACTTGTTTGCAATTTCGAAAGCCATCGATGCAGCTTTCAATGAATAACCAGAAAAATCAACCGGTATAAGAATAAAGTTCTCCGACTTCGGCCCCGTCCTTTCTGTTTCACCCAATAACTTGTTTAAAACAGGATAAGCTTTTTTGGCATCTTTGGCATGAATTCGAACCTTCACCCCTGTCGCAACAGCTCCTTGTATAAGGTTGATGTTTTCTAATGAACTATCAATCCCCTTTGCCTCAAGCAACGATCGCAGAACTTCCGCTTTGGAATAAGGCAACAACGCAATGGTTATAATCTTTTCTTCCATGGCTATCAATTTTAAATGAACTCAGTTACTAACCTATTTTATGGAAATCACCAGCTTTTAGTTTCAAAAATACGCCGGATTCTGATGAAACCTATTGCTTAACATATCATCTAAGCGATATCCAACTTGCATTATGCGTCGGCAAACAAATTCAACGATCTACTGTTGTCACTTTTGACATAAAACAGTAAATTTCGAAATGAAGAAAACGGCATTGATTACAGGTGCATCAAAACGAGTTGGCAGGGCATTGACAAATTATCTAGCGTTAAAAGGATGGAATATTGCTATTCATTATAATTCATCAGCCAAGGAGGCAGATCAGCTGAAGGATGAATTGTCGAAAAAATTTGCACAATGCAAGTTTGCCACCTTTCAAGCCAACCTAATGAAGGAAAAAGAGGTACAACGATTAATTCCTGAAGTAATCAAGGAATTTCAATCGTTGGATTTGTTGATCAATAATGCCTCGGTTTTTGCCCCCTCGTATTTGAAAGATACGGCTCTGGAATTAATACAAAAGCAAATGACTGTTAATTTTCAAGCTCCGTTTTTGCTAAGTCGAGATTTTGCAAATTATGCCAAGCAAGGATTAATCATTAATTTTGTTGATACTCGGATAACAACGAATAAGTCAAACTTTGCAGCTTACTCGATATCGAAAAAAGCTCTCTGGGAATTGACAAAAATGTCAGCACTTGAGCTGGCCCCAAAAATAAGGGTCAATGCAATCGCTCCCGGAGTAACTTTGCCACCGGAAGATCAGGATGAAGATTATCTTTGGGAATTGGCCAAAGAGATTCCGATGCAAAAGCCGGGTGGCCTGGAGCCAATAATCCGCAGCCTAGATTTTATTTTGGAAAACAACCACCTAACCGGGCAGTTGCTTTTTGGCGACGGCGGTGAAAACTTAGGTAAAAACTAATTAATGACTATGGCACGAATTTGCGTTAAAAACCTCTTACTTCGTACATTTATCGGTTTCAATCCGGAAGAACTGATCAACAAGCAAGATGTCATCATTAATCTTGAAATCGAAGTCTCAATACCCGAACAAGCTCTGGAATCAGACGATCCGGAAGGTATTTACGATTATAAGAAAATAACTAAAAAGGTAATTGCCTACGTACAGGAAGGTCGATTTAAGCTACTGGAAGTATTGACCAAAAACCTTCTGGAAATGATTATGGAAGATGAATTGGTGCTTTGGACAAAAGTTGAAGTAGACAAACCACATGCGTTGCGCTTTGCCGAATCAGTCTCTTTTCAAATGGAATCTGAAAGATGAATACTTGTATCATTGGCATAGGATCGAACATTGAAGCAGAAAAAAATATTCCGCAAGCGCTGGAGCTTCTAAAAAAAGATCTTCTTATCTTGCAAGTCTCCAAAATGATAAAAACAAAACCGGTTGGTTATACAAACCAGGCTGATTTTACCAATGGAGCAATCAAAATTAAAACAAACTGGTCGCAAAAAGAGTTAGTTATATACTTGAAGGGTATTGAAGACGAATTGGAACGCGATCGAACGCAAATAAAATTCGGACCTCGAACCATTGATCTTGATGTAATGATATGGAACGGTGAAATTGTAGACAAAGATTACTATTCGCGTGATTTTCTTCGTCAATCTGCAGCCGAGCTTGGTTTTAACGATAAAAAGTAAACTTTAAAATAAATTAAACACGATGAAAACTCAATATAAACTACTCCCCATCATACTAATAATTAGTGCCTTTGTGGTTTCATGTTCTAAAAACAATGATCCGGTTGTTGACGAACCTACATTCTACACGCTGGAATCGGACGAATATATCGGTTCTATGCAGCCCAGTATTTCTAAGCTAATTTTTACGGCAATGGCACAACAGTTTGATCAGGCACAGGGATTAGCTGACGAAGTAATTACCGATGCATCATTTTATAAAATCTCTTACCGAACAAGCTTTCAAGGAAAGCCACTTCTTGCTTCGGGTGTAGTTTGTATGCCTGACACCCCGGGCAGTTATCCTGTCATTAGCTTCCAAAACGGCACCTATGTTGAACACAATAAAGCGCCCTCGGTTGACACAGCCAGCGACCTTTTCAAGCTTTTGAAAAGTGTTTCCACAATGGGCTTCATCGTAGTTATTCCTGATTATCCCGGATTTGGTGAATCTCAAGAAGTTTTACATCCCTATCTGGAAGCAAACAATACCGTTCCTTCAATGATTGACATGCTGAAAGCCACTCGTGAGTTTTCGAAGCGCGCGCATATTCATGCTGATTTGAACAACGATTTATACCTGATGGGATACTCGCAAGGTGGTTGGTCAACCATGCAACTGCAAGACTCAATTGAACAGGCCGGACTTGAAGACTATACACTCAAAGCAAGTTCGTGCGGTGCCGGTCCTTATGACCTCAACTACACGACCTCATTGATTTTGGATCAGGAGACTTATCCCATGCCTTACTTTTTAGCTTATCTGATGCACGCCTACAATGTACATGAGCAATTTACAAATGAACTGGATGAAATTTTTGCTGATGAATATGCATCAAAAATTCCGGGGCTTTTTGATGGCGTACAATCGGGAGAGCAAATAAACGCCCAACTAACCACACAAATGGACGATCTCCTGCAAGCTGATTACATCTTAGGATATCAAGACAGTGCTGCCTATGAGCCAATCAGGCAAGCTTTTTCAGCCAATAGCGTTACTGCCTGGGATATTACCACACCTGTTCATTTGTACCATGGTGCTAATGACACCTTCGTGCCGGTAGAAGTATCTCAAAAGCTTAAGGCTGATTTTGATGCACTGAATATATCCGAACAAGTTCAGCTGACTATACTTCCTGACGTAAATCATAAATCGGCGATTCTACCATTCGGCTTTGCCTCCTTAAAATGGTTTCTGGAATTGAAGAATAATTAGGAAGAACTGATATTTTTAATACTTTTCCTGAAGTAAAGAGCTTACTTTTGTTGGATTATCACATTTGGATTATGGATATTCAAACAACCATAAAATTTACACTCAAAAACATCAAAAACCGCGATGCTTTCCCCATTCCTGCACTCTAAACTGAGATTGTAGTTTGATTATTTTTTCACCTAAAATAAGCAAGGAATGGATTTACCTTCTGCAGAAAATTATAAAATAAAAATGGTAGAGCCGATTTACCAAAGTACCCGCGAACAAAGGGAAAAATGGATCGATGAGGCGCATTACAATTTATTCAATTTACGTAGCGTTCAAGTTTTTATCGACCTGTTAACCGACAGTGGAACCGGAGCAATGAGCGACCGCCAGTGGGGCGCACTAATGACCGGAGATGAAAGCTATGCCGGATCATCATCTTTTCATCATTTAAAAGATAAAGTCAAGGAGATATTCGGGTTCGATTATTTTTTACCTGTTCATCAGGGGAGAGCTGCTGAAAATGTACTTTTTTCAGTATTAGTAGAAGAAGGACAGGTAGTTCCAGGAAACTCTCATTTCGATACCACCAAAGGACATATCGAATTTCGAAAAGCAAAAGCAATTGACTGCACCATAGATGAGGCATTTAACACCAATGGCGGTCATCCTTTTAAAGGGAATATTGACATCGAAAAGCTAACCAACGTTTTGGAGAGCCATACCAAAGAACAGATTCCCCTAATTATTGTCACCCTGACGTGTAATAGCTCCGGAGGTCAACCTGTTTCAATGGAAAACATAAAACAAATTAGAGCAGCTGCTGACCAATACGGCATTCCTGTTATTTTTGATTCGGCTCGTTTTGCTGAGAATGCCTGGTTTATTCAAAACAGAGAAGAAGGCTATGCGAATAAAAGCATCAGAGAAATCGTTGCTGAAATGTATCAATATGCCGATGGAATGACCATGAGTAGCAAAAAAGATGGGATTGTTAATATTGGTGGAATACTGGCAATGCGCAGTGAAAATTGGCATAAACAAGCCATGGTTTTCAATATTATGTACGAAGGTTTTAACACCTATGGAGGTATGGCTGGCCGCGATATGAATGCGCTGGCCGTTGGACTGGATGAAGTCACGAACGGTGATTATCTGGAAAATAGAATCAGGCAGGTTCATTACCTCGGCAACCAACTCATTGATGCCGGAATTCCTGTGCAAAAACCGTTGGGCGGACATGCTGTATTTGTTGATGCAAAGAGCTTTTTACCCCGGGTCCCGAAAGAAGAATATGTTGCTCAAACCTTAGCCATTGAGCTGTATCTAGAAGCGGGAGTTCGAGGAGTAGAAGTTGGGACATTGCTAGCCGATCGCGATCCTGAAACAAAACAAAACCGCTATCCAAAACTGGAATTTTTGCGGCTGGCAATTCCTCGCCGAACCTACACCAACAATCACATGGATGTAGTGGCAACTGGCTTAATAAATATTTTCGAGCGAAGGAATAGTATTCAATCGGGATTTCAGATTGTGGAGGAAGCTCCAATTATGAGACATTTTACTGTTAAATTAAAACAGAAATAACTACCATATTGCAGCAGTAAAAAGTTTTTAAGATAAAGCTAAATTTATTTGGATTAAAAGAACAATTAATTCGAATATTCTTTACATTTGTTACAATCAATCAATTCGAAAACAAAATAAATACTTGTTTTTACTGAGGTAAGCTTGATTCAAGATCTTGAATCAAGCTTATTTTTTTAATAGCTTAAAAGCATGATTCCATTCGTTATTCAGAAAGCCCGGAATGCACCACAGCATGCACAAGGGCTCAATAGCACGAGCCGCTTCAACTTTACCTAAATCTGAGACATCCCAACCAAATAAGTCCAAAACTTCTTGAACATCTCCTTTGGCTTTGTTATTGTTTCCACATATAAACATGGTTGGTCTACCCTCTTCAAACTGCGGATCGACCATTAAGGCACTGCCAATACGATTGAACGCCTTCACAAAATGAATGCGAGAATACTTTGTTTGGAGGTGTTCCATTAATGAAGAGTTTGGTTTAGTAAAAAAGTTCAGAACCCCATTTACCAAAGGCTCTTCACTTATCGGATTGCACGTATCAATAACTGTCTTCTCATGCAAAGTAGCTGCTCCGGCCATGTCGAGCGCAAACTCCGCGGCAATACCTTTTACGGCCAGCACAACCAAATCGCCAAAATGCGTAGCCTCCTCAAAACTACAAACCGTAGCTTTTTCACCAGACTTTTTTAGCCAATCAATAAGCCGATCTGGATTTCGGGTACCAATTTTCACTTCAAAACCATATTTCAAAAAGCCATCAGCCAACGCTCGGCCAACATCTCCTGAACCGATTATACCAACTCGTTTTCTCATTTTAGTTTGAATATAAATTACTACTGAAACGATTTTGGGTGATACGATTTTATTTGAAATATGGTTTTCAGCCACCCGGAAGATTTGTAACTTCATCCATCTAAAATGAACAGGAATGCAGAAACCAGACTTTTTACAATCAGGCGATCGAATACGAATTGTTTCTCCATCAGGGAAAGTTCAAAAAGATAAAATCGTTCCAGGCATCAATTTGCTTCAGAAACAAGGATTTGAAGTTCTCGTAGCACCCCATACTTTCGGCAATCACTTTCAATTTGCCGCTAAAGATGAAGAACGTTTAAAAGATTTACAATTGGCTTTTGACGATCCGGATTGCAAAGCCATTATCTGTGCACGTGGAGGTTATGGCGCTATTCATATTGTCGATAAACTTAACCTTTCAAATTTTCGGAAACATCCGAAATGGTTGGTTGGCTTCAGCGACATTACCATTTTCCACGCTCTTTTTCAAAAAGAAGGATTTTGCAGTATTCATGGAGCAATGCCGGCTTTCTTTTTAGAAGAAAATCAACCTTCCGAGAGTTTTACTGAATTGATAAACGTACTAAAAGGCAAAAGTTCGGATGTGCTTGTTCCACCTCATGAATTTAACCGAAATGGAAATACGTCTTCACAGGTAATTGGGGGTAATCTGTCGATCGTATACAGCTTATTGGGAACCCCTTTGGAACCTCAAACTGATGGAAAGATCCTGTTTATTGAAGATTTAGCTGAATACCTGTATCACCTTGATCGCATAATGCACAGCCTGAAATTGTCGGGAAAACTCGCCAAACTTCGCGGGCTGGTCGTTGGTGGATTTACCGACATGAAAGACAATGATTCGCCATTTGGACAAACGGCACTGGAGATTATTCGTGATGCGGTAAAAGATTACGACTACCCGGTTTGCTTTGATTTTCCAGCCGGACACATTGCGCTCAATTTACCCTTAATTTTTGGTGCAGATTATGTTTTAACGGTTACCGAAGAAAAGGCACAATTAAGTAGATCATAAAAAAAAGGAGAACCTGCTGACACGTTCTCCTTCTAATACCTTTTTCGCGACTTGTTCCTATTGAATCGCTTCCGGTTTCTTTCTCCGCTTTTCAACCCACAGATAAATGGTAGGCAACACCAAAAGAGTTAGCAAAGTAGAGGTAGTCAAACCACCAATAACCACTGTTGCCAGCGGTCGCTGAACTTCAGAACCAGGTCCCGAGTTAAACGCCATTGGAATGAAACCCAAACTGGCTACCAAAGCAGTCATCAAAACCGGGCGCAAGCGGTCGGCTGCTCCGCTGATCACTGTTTTCTTCAGCGATAATTTGCTTTCCTTTCGTAATTCATTGATGTGATCCAATAATACAATTCCGTTCAGCACAGCCACTCCGAACAAGGCTACAAAACCAATACTAGCTGAAACCGACAAATACATTCCACGCATCCAAAGTAGGAAGACACCTCCGGATAATGCAAAAGGCAGGTTCAGCAAAATAATCATAGCATAACGCATATTTCGAAAATTGAGGTACAGCAAACCAATGATTATAAACAACGATAAAGGCACAACCAATAACAAATGATTCATCGCCCGACGCTGATTCTCAAAAGTCCCCCCATACTCCAGAAAATAGCCCGACGGCACGTTGGCTTGATTATTTATACCCTGCTGCAAATTGGAAACATAGGTTCCAATATCAATATCTTGAATGTTGACTCCCACAATCAATCGCCTCCAGCCATTTTCGCGCTGAATCTCGCGAGGTCCTTCCTGCGCTATAATTTTGCTTACCCGTTTCAATGGAATGAACTGCCCATTGGCTAAATGCACCGGAATTTCCTGAATCTGTTGTAACTGTTTACGAATATCTTCCAGATAACGTACCTGAATATCAAACCGCCGTTGTCCCTCGTAAACCTGTCCGGCTACTTGTCCACCAATTCCGGCTTCAATTACTTGCTGCACTTCATCCACATTCAAGCCAAATGAAGCAACTGCTTCACGATCAATTTCAATGGTCAGATAGGGTTGCCCAATAGGCTGTTCCACAAAGAAATTTTCCGTTCCTTCCATCCCTGAAACAACTTTCGAAACGGCTTCTCCAATGCGATTTAATTCATCTAAATCTTCACCATAAATTTTCACCGCCAAATCGGATTTAACGCCACTGGTCAACTCATCAACACGCATTGCAATAGGCTGGGTAAAGTTGTATGCTAAGCCCGGCTCCGTTTTCAGGTAGGGCTCAATTTGAGCAATAATGTCTGGTTTTGATATTCCCTTCCTCCACTCATCAGTTTTTTTTAAAACCACCCACACATCGGTTTGGTGAACGCCCATCCAGTCGTTTGCCAGGTCCGATCGACCGGTTTTGGGAACCACCGTTTTAATCTCCGGAATATCGTTCATCAGCTGACCGGCAAGCCAGTTGGCATTTTCAATAGATTCTTCCAGCGTTACTGAAGGCATCCGAACTTGCTCAACCAATATGGAGCCCTCTTCCAATTCCGGTAAAAACTCACTTCCAAGCCGGAACATGACCACCATGGACAATCCGAAAACTGCCAAAGCAATGCTAAGCACCACCACGCGCTTTTGAATATTCCGTTCCAGAAATCGCTGATAAATTGGCTGCAACCAATTAACCAGCCAATTTTTTCGTGGTTTTACTCCCCGTCTGAAAACCAACGCAGAAATTGAAGGAATAAAAACCAAGGCTAACAATAACGACCCAAGAACCGCAGCTGCAACGGTAATTGCCATGGGACGGTATAAAATTCCTTCCATCCCACTAAAAGTCATAATGGGAACGTAGACCATCAAGATAATCAGCACCCCAAAAAAGATGGGCCGGGCTACTTGTTTTGCCGCCGAAACGATCGTCTCATCGGTAGATTGGCCTTTCTTATTATCGTGTAATCGGCGAATGATATTTTCAACCATCACCACCGAACCATCAACCACCATCCCGAAGTCAATCGCTCCTAAACTCATTAAGTTGGCAGCCACCCCAAACTCGCGCATACCAATAAAAGCAAATAGCATGGAAAACGGGATAACCATTGCCACGATAATCGCTCCTGAAATCTCTCCAAGCATTAAAAGCAAAACGACGATCACCAAAAAACCACCTTCTACCAGGTTGGTGGTAATGGTTCCTGTTGTACGTTTAATTAAATCGGATTGGTCATAAAACTTTTCAATTTCTACTCCTTCTGGTAAACTCTGATTGATAGAGGTTATTTTCTCGTCAATCCCTGCAATGACTTCGCGCCCGTTTCCTCCCCGTAGCATCATCACAATTCCGGTGACTACTTCGCCTTTACCATCGCGGGTTACTCCACCTTGCCTAATTTGTGTCCCCAATTCTACATCGGCTAAATCTTTAATAAAAACAGGCTTGTTATCTAGCTTGGTCACGACAATGTTGAGGATGTCTTCTTTCTTGTTAATTTGGCCAAATCCACGCACAATGTATTGCTCGCGGTTGTGTCTCAGGTAGTTTCCACCCGATACACTGTTATTTTGTTCGATGGCACTGATAATATCCTGAATGCCCACCCCATAATTCCGCATTTTACCAGGCTGAATAATGACATCGTACTGCTTAACAAATCCTCCAAAAGAGTTAATTTCGGTTACTCCCTTAACCACTTTCAACTGCGGGGCAATCAGCCAATCTTGTATTTCACGTAGTTCGGTTAGCGAGTAGTTTTCACCTTTTACTTCGTATTGATAAATTTCGCCAAGGGCTGTTGAAATTGGTCCTAGTTGCGGGGCTGATACATCGGGTGGCAACTCATCGGCAATCGACTGTAGACGCTGGCTAACTATCTGACGAGCAAAATAAATATCGGTACTTTCCTGAAATTCAGCTGTAACAGCCGACAATCCGAACTGCGAAATAGAACGCACTTCTTTCACATCGGGCAGGCCATTCATGGCGGTTTCAATTGGGTAGCTAACCAGCTTTTCGACATCGTACGGAGAATAACGCCCGGCCTTTGTGATGACCAACACCTGAACCGGCGTAACATCGGGCAACGAGTTAATGGGAATCCTCAACAGAGAATAGACTCCCGCTGCGGCCATTAGCACAACCAACGACAGCGCTACAAACTTTTGTCTTACTGAAAATTCGATGATTTTATTGAGCATAATTGAAGTCGTTTTGGTTGTTATTCAGCAATTAATTCGTAACGCGAAAGTGCTTTTAAACTAAAAACCTGAGAAACCGCTAGTTCTTCGTCGGCTTGCATACCACCACTGACAATCGCAAACTGATCCCTGATTTCGGCAATTTCAATAAATCTCTTTTCAAATGTATTCCCATCTTTCTGCACAAAAACGACGGCTCGATTGCCATCATAAGTCACCGCTTTCAAAGGAACTGCATAAACTTCTCCCACCGAACTAGTGGAAATTTCTAACCGCACATTTTCGCCCGGGTTTGGCCATCCATTACTCGAATTGACCTCAATGTTAACAACGACCGATCGGTTATCTTCATCCAAGCCCGGGTTCACCGAAGTCACTACCGAAGTTAGTTTATCGCTTCCATTCTCGCGCCGGGTAATTTTTACCGAATCCCCAACACCAATAAAACGCGCATCTTCCGGACTGAGATAACCGCGGATCAGCACTTTTTTCAGATCGATGATCCGACCCAATTTTTCGAGAGCATTGACCGACTGCCCCAGTTCAACCATCCGTTGGTCTAAACTGCCCGAAATGGGCGCATGGATTTTTAGGGTTGGATCAATTTTGTCGGCATTTTTCAAGGCCTCAATCTCGTGATTTGGAACACCAATGGCTTTCAACTTGGCAAAAGCCGCAATAGAAGCTGTCGTTGCCCGCTGATAGTCAGACATGGCTCGGTCCAATTCTGATTTGGAACTGATGGTTTGCTCTACCAATTGCTTCATGCGCTCTAAACGGGTGGTCTGAAATTTTTCTTCGGCTATAGCCTGTAAATACTCAGCTACCATGTTTCCAAATACAAGGCTTTCAATTTTAAATAGCTCCTGCCCCTGCCTGATGAGGTCGCCTTCCCGAACCATCACTGCACTAATTCGTCCATCGATTGGAGTACTGATAATACTGACATGCCCCAATGCCGGAAAAACAACTCCCGGCGCCAGCAAACTATAATTTTGCACATTGCTCGAAACCTTTGCCGTTTCTATTTTCAATTCGCCTTTCTCTTTATCCGAAAGATGAATCACCAACTTTCCTCCTGAATCACCTGATATTGATGGCGGTGTTTCCGATATTTCGGCTGCAGTTTCGTTTGCAACTTTATCGCCTGAGCAGGATACCAAAAACAAGGGCAATCCGCCGATTAAGATAAACAATAAATAATGTTTGAATTGTATCATGATGATGAATTTTAATAGACTAATTCTTGATCGAGAAACTTTTCCAATTGTGCTAGCTGTAAGTAATAGTCGCGCAAGGCTGTGAGGTATCGCTTTTGATTCAACAAATACGTCTGCTGGGCATTAATCAGGTTCAACAAATCACTCTCACCCAACTGGTATGCTTTCAAACTTAGCTGCTGTAACTTTTGCGATTTAGTGCTCATCGTTTCATTATATCGGTCGATAATCTGCTTGCTGCTTTTATAGCTGTGGCAGGCATGTTCAATCTGCTGTTTCATATCCAATTCAATGGACTTTTGCTGCCATTCAATTTCGGTTTGCCGGGCTTGAGCCATCTCAATTTTCCCTTTTTGCTCAAAAGGCAGCCAAATCGGAATACTCAATCCAACTTCAAATCCAGTATAACTATATCCTCCACCGTAATTTTGCTTGTATAAATTGAGACGAATATCGGGTAGGATGTTGCTTTTCGCTTCTTTCAACTTATTACTGGAAGCATTAAAATCGCACAAAGCAGCCATGTAATTGGGCTGCTCCTGCAACTTGGCCAAAGCCTGTATTTGATCAATTTCAACGGGCCGACTTTTTAGCGAATCTGAAAACTGAATGTCATAGTTAATCTCCGAAACTTCAAGCCCCATCAGGTAAAACAAACTGTACCGAGCCATGTGCAACAAGCGATCGGCTTCGCTCAGTACATTTTCAGCCTCTGAGACTTGCAGCTCAGCATTCAACAAATCGATGCCGTTGCCCATTCCGGTTTCAAACTGGGTGTAGGCTGCATTGTAAAGTTCATCAGCCAATTTTTTCTGACGTCCTCCAACTTCCTTCAAATGAATAGCATAAAGCACTTCAATGTAGCGCGATTTAACCTGCGACTTAATTTCATTTTCCATCGCCTTTATTCGAAATCCCACCGCTTTGGCCTCCTCTTTAACCGCTTTTAGTCGATAAATAGTGGTTAACGGGAAATCGACTGATTGAGCAATGGTCCATCGTCTTTCTTCGAAGGGTTTGGGCACACCCGGATTGACTCCTTCTTCAAAATAGCTAATTTCAGGTGCTTCAATTCCGGTAAGAGTTCGCCATTCACTTTCTTTCTGCTTCAAAATAGCATTTGCTTGATTCAGATCAGGATTGTTTTGTAAAGCGGAATCAACCGCCTGTTGAAGGAGTAGCATGTTTTCTTGCGCACCGGACACTCCTGCATATATTACAAATAAAAACAAGAAATATTTCACCATAGCAAAAGGAAGTTTATTAAAAGAACACATGTTTATTACTATACGACTAAAGACTAAAATTGTTTGATGTAATAAATTACAAATTTTGTACTTATTATCCATTGAACTATCTTGTTACATCAATAAACAATAATATGAGTCAGCAAAAAGAAATTGGAAACAAAGGTGAAGCAATCGCGCAAGAACATTTGCGCTCATTGGGGTATCAGATTTTGGAAACCAATTGGCGTGCTCATTACTATGAAATCGATATTATTGCCCAAGACAAAGATGAGTTGGTAATTGTAGAAGTAAAGACACGAAGCAATGACAGCTATGAACATCCTTCGGAAGCCGTAAGCAATAAGAAAATTCGTTTTTTAGTGAATGCTGCTGAATCCTATATTTTTGAGAAAAACAGCCACTGTGATACTCGTTTTGATGTGATCTCTATTGTTTTCTACGGACAAAACTTCGAATTGGAACATATAAAAGATGCTTTTTATCCAACGGCCTGAAACCTCTGAATATTTCCGTATTTTTGAATCGTTAAATATGATTTGATGAATATTGAAGAGCTAAGAAATTACTGCATCTCCAAAAAAGGAGTGTCCGAAGGGTTTCCGTTTAATGAAACGACACTGGTTTTTAAAGTGATGGGGAAGATGTTTGCCTTGACCAACCTGGAAGGGGATTTACGTATCAACCTAAAGTGCGATCCGGAAAAAGCGATTGAGCTTCGCGAACACTATTCATGCGTGCTACCGGGTTACCACATGAACAAACAACAATGGAACACGATACTGGTCGACGGATCTGTTCCCAATCAACTTATTCTGGACTGGATCGATAATTCATACAGGTTGATTGTTGAAAAACTACCAAAAAAACAACAAGCTGAATTGAAAAAACTCTAACTCAAAATTTATGACCGAATTTGAATTGAAAACAGAATACATCGAACTGATTAAACTTCTAAAATTACTGCGGTTGGTTGAATCAGGCGGAATGGCAAAAATTGTGGTTGAAGATGGCCTGGTTCTGCTAAACGGAAAAACAGAATATCGAAAACGAGCCAAACTTCGAAAAGGTGATGTTATCGAATTTGAAGGCGAAACAGTAGAAATAAAATAGAAAAAGCCGGTGAAGGACTCACCGGCTTTTGATTGCTTGTGCGCTTAAGAGTGAATGAAAGAAAAAAAGCTTAACCTCGCTTAATCTCTATTTGCTCTTTCAAAAATACATCATATGCTACCAATAAATCAAGCTTTTCTTACTCCATTAGATGAACTGATCGTTTTGGTACCAAAACGATCCAGTTTATCACACAAACGAATATTTATTGTTAATAAGGCTAGCTAAATTTGCTGGATACATAGACATATGTTAGAACTTAAAGCTTAGTCCAACGCCAAACAACTCTTTAAATTGTACGCGTGGACTTCTATCATCAGCATCATCAATCACTCCATTGTTATTCGAATCAACAGCGATGTCGACATCATCATCGTAAATTAGATTTGTAATCAGATTTGCCGATAGATAGTCGTTGATTTTCATATTAATTAACACATCCCAGTGAATATCTATATTCTCAGGCTTATCCAGGTAATTTGAAAAAAGATCGAGTTTTGTTTCCAAACTCACGTTTTCAACCACAGTTGTTTTAAACTGAGTTTTCAGAAAAGCTCCCAATTCGGTACGGCTCTTTTTTCCCGGATCAACTCCAAATGCTCCTTGATCGGAAAGATCATCATCCGAAACCACAGTCATTTTACCTGTTAAAGGAGAAACAAAAAGTGAAAATTTATCGTTCGGCTTGTAGTCAGCACCTAAGGCCAATGTCAAATATCCCGGAGCCATAAACGTTGAAATAGCATTATCGCGATCCGGATACTTGTATCCATTAGTCATTTGGGTACGAAAGTTAAACAAAAGCGTGTAATATATCTTACTTTTCCCTTTAAGTCCATACTTGGAGCTAAAGTCTATTTTGTCGTCAGTTTTTACCGTTTGATCGCCCTCTTCCTTCATCAGGCCATACCCCAAATTCAACGAATTTTCCCAACTGACTTTATCTTTCTCATAATTGGCAAAAGCATTAAAAAGGAATGTTCCTGAAGCTGAACTTTTACCTCCTGCTGACCAATTTGAAAGTGAAACTTGTGAAAAGTTGATTGATGCATCTCCTCCAAATTTCCATACTTTTATTGTATCGTTGTTTGACTGAGAAAAACCGACAAGCGGCAAAAATATTAAGAGAATAAAAAAACGTTTCATAGATTAATTTTGATTCTAGATTCTAAAATTCTGATTACTTCTGAAGGTGAATATCCATTTGTGGAAACGGAATGTTCAGGTTTTCTTTTGGGAACTCTTTATAAACTCTTTCGGTCATATCAAACTTGAATCCCCAATAATCCGAAGCTTTTGTCCATACACGGACAGTGATATTCACCGAACTGTCAGCCAACTCGCCAAGAACAATAAAAGGAGCTGGGTCTTTCAGCGAACGAGAATCAGCTTCGATCAATTTTGTAATCACCGCTTTTGCCTTATCGTAATCGTCACCATAGGCAATACCGAAAACAAAATCAACACGGCGTTGCTCCTCAGCTGAGTAATTTTTAATTGAGCCCGTTGACAATCCTCCGTTAGGAATTACAATTGTTACATTATCCGGCGTTTTCAAAACAGTATTAAAAATCTGAATTTCACGAACAGAACCGGCATAGCCCTGAGCTTCAATATAATCACCCACCTTGAAAGGTTTGATAATTAAAATAATGACACCTCCAGCAAAATTTTGCAAGGTACCGGACAAAGCCATACCAACAGCCAAACCGGCAGCACCCAGAATGGCGATAAAGGAGGTCATTTGAATACCCATCATACTGATAACAGAAACAACTAGCAGAACTTTTAAAGTAATTCCAATAATACTTTTCAAAAATCCACGCAATGAAGGATCGACATTCCTTTTATCCATCATTTTCGAGATAGCGTTCGTGATTAATTTAATAATCCAAAGGCCAACGACTAATGTAATTAATGCTGAAACCAATTTCATCCCATAGACAACAATCATTTCAGATATCCATTCAGAAGCTCCGTCAAAATATTCCATAATTATGATTTTAAGTTAATACAGCATTTTAACATCCAATTTACTAATCTTGTTCGAAATCTGACGAACTAAAAAAAAAAGACGCTCTATGTAAGAACGTCTCAATTTCATAATTTAAAATTAACTGACCCGTTATGCCATGTGCTCCACAAAACTTAAGGTATCTTTTACCACATGCATTCTTGATATTTCTTCATCTTTCACGTCAATCTTAAAAAAGTCTTCCAGGTAAAAAAGGAACAAAGCCCAATCTACCTGATCAAAATTCAGATCGTCATTAAATGCAGCGTCCAACTCAATTTCTTTTCGAGGCACGCCTGTTTTTCTTAGAACTCTGTACAAAGTTCTTCTAATTGTCTTGTTTTCCATGCTTGTCTAGTTTGTTTCCTGTCCATATTGTTTTCTGGCTTTTTGGACATTAATTTGTTTTGAGATATAAAAAAATCGAACAAATTATTAAACGATTCAAAGATTAAAAAAAATAAGGTTAAAAAAAAACATGATAAAAAAACAGATCAACATACATGAATATCAACGCGATACAAAAAAACTACATTCTACTTTTAATAAACTGTAAACTTCTAAATCGATGAATTTCCGTCGATGCTTCTCTCCTTCACGTTCAATTCCCTCAAACGTGAATCCCAATCGCTTAGGAATAGCAGCACTTTTTTTGTTTCCCACGCCACATCTGATAACGATCCTATTCATTCCTGAACTTGAAAATACATATTCCGTTAATCGCTTTGTTGACATGGTTACAACGCCTTTTCCCATCATTTGTTCGGTAATCCAATAACCGATCTCGGTCTTCATATTAACCCGGTCGGTGTCCTTTAACCCAATCAAACCGGCAAATCGATTCTCAAACCAAATTACATAAACCTCATCACGATCGCCCGAATTTGGTGAGGTAACAGATTGAATAAAGTTTTCGGTGTCTTCCTGTGTTTTGGTATCCTGCACAAATGGCAACCACGACTCCAAAAATTTGCGGTTGCGATCAATGGCTTGAAAAATCTGAAAAGCATGAGAAAATTTCAGAGGTTCCAGTTCTATTTTAGAGTTTACGATCAGCCTTTCCATAATAACGATTAGATACTTAATTTTCCAAATTTAATCCTATTAGTTCAAAACTAAACAATTTCGTGCCAGTACCATTATTAATTATATTTGTGCTGAAGCTAACAATTACAGAAAGCAATAAACAAACAACAATGAAACAGCTATTATTCGCCTTTTTAATTGCCACCTTTTTCATTCAGACATCATGTGGTAATTCGACTAAAAAAACATCGAAGGAAACAAAGGTTAAAATTGAAACGGAATACGGAGATCTGATCGTAAAACTATATAATCAAACTCCTCAGCATCGTGATAATTTTATAAAACTAGCCAAAGAAGGGTTTTACGATGACTTACTATTTCATCGGGTTATCAACGGTTTTATGATTCAGGGTGGTGACCCGGACTCAAAAAACGCAGAAGCAGGCAAACGCTTAGGTGGTGGAGATCCGGGCTACACCATTCCGGCTGAGATTGATTCGTCACTATTCCACAAAAAAGGCGTGTTGGCAGCAGCACGTCGTGGTGGACCTGGCAATCCAGAGAAACGATCATCCGGTTCGCAATTTTACGTTGTGCAAGGAACTGTTTTTACAGAAGGTGCCATAGATACCATGGAAATGAAGCTGAACATGCAACGTCAGCGATCGGTTATGCAGAAGTATTTTCAGGGTGCTCAACAAGAGTTAAACCAACTGAAGCAAGAGGGAGATCAGGATCAGCTCAATATTCGGGTTGCCGAAATACGCGAACAGGCCAATCAGGAAATCAGCAAGCTACCAACACTAAAAATTTCTCCCGAACGACGTGAAATTTACACAACTATTGGTGGATATCCATCACTCGATAATGAATACACTGTTTTTGGCGAGATTGTTGAAGGTCTGGATGTGTTGGATAAGATTGCCGGTGTTGAAACCGATCAATACGACCGTCCCACCGAAGACATAAAAATGAAAGTGAAAGTTATAGATTGATGAAGCAATTAACACTCATACTGCTACTAATTATTGGATTGAATGGAGCCTCATTTGCCCAAAACAGAATTGTTGAAGTAAAAACTAACTTGGGGACGATGAAGTTTAGACTTTATAACGACACCCCAAAACATCGCGATGCTTTTATTCAGCTGGCCAACAATGGTTATTATGACAGAACATTGTTTTATCGTGTCATACAAGATTTCCTGATTCAGGGAGGCTCCAAATCGTCGCGAAACGCACCTCCCGGAAAGCGTATTGGTTATGGCGATCCGGAACATACGGTAGATGATGAAATTATCGAATACCATTTTCATAAAAAGGGAGCGCTATGTGCCCCCCGCCAACCCGATGAGGTCAATCCTTTTAAGCAATCGGATATTTCACAATTTTACGTTGTGAAAGGACAAGTTTTTACCGAAGGGCAATTGGACACACTCGAGATGGCGGTGAACCGGCCAATCAAGAAGAAGATTACCAAACAAATCTACACCCCTGAAATTCGACAGAAACTAAAAAAGCTGAAGGAAGAGAAAAAAGTAGACGAGTTTCGGGAAATTGCCGCCCGCGTAAAAAATGACATCGCTTCGCGCTACCGGCTAAATCCAAACACCTTGGAGTTCTCCGAAGCCCAGCGAAAAGCGTATACAACAGTTGGAGGCTATCCTGATTTGGATGGAAAATACACCGTATTCGGAGAATGCATTTCCGGATTCGATGTGATTGATAAAATTGCAACTTTAAAAGTTGATGAGAATAATCGCCCGCTCAAAGATGTGGTGATTGAAGTGAATGTGATTGAATAAAATGAGCATTCAAAGGAGGGTGATTGGACGCGTGTTCCATATGAAGGCTATAAAAAGCAAACGATTATAATTAGATGAAACTACTAACACAAATAATAATTGTTGTTTGGATTGGGCTGCAACTGGCTGGCTGCTCGTCTTCAACACAAAAAAAAGCAGATCAGTCAAATGCGGAAAAAACCGTATCCGCAGATACGAATGACGACCAATCCTTTTTACAGTTCATCCCCTCAATGGTAAAAATTGAAAGCTTTGACAACGGACGTTTTCTGGAAAGCGAAACCGCATTCTTTGTCGACTCCCAAACCATTGTTTGCCGGCTTTCCATCTTGGAGAATGCTAATGAAGCAAAAATAACTCCTTTCGATGAAGACAAAACGTATGCGATTGCTGGTTATGTCGCGGTTGACCGGATTAACAACCTGATTTTATTACGAGCTGAAGGGATTCAACGCAAGCCCATTTCTCTTTATCCCGATGTGGCTCCCAATACGGCCAAAAGTATCTACTTAACCAAACCTCAAAACAACACATTGCCGTTACACAAAGGCAAGGTGCTGGAATACACTACGATTTCCGGATCAAAATTATATAGGGTTGATAACCAGTTTCGATCTAAAACGAACGGTACGCCTGTTTTTGTTTCAAACTACCAAAGTATTGGATTGGGCTTTTCCGAGGTAGTGACCTATGAAAATCAAAACCTGGTCATTCCTTCAATATACATTGCCGACTTACTAAAAAAGAAGGTTGCAACTCCCAAAAAGTTAGTCAATCTTCAAACAAAAACCAGCAAGATGGTGAGCCAGGCCAATAGCAAAATTAAAGGCTTACTCATTGAAACAGACTATGGCACTATTCAGATTAAACTTTTTAATGAAACTCCGGCCTATCGCGATAATTTTATCAGGCTGGTGCGCGAAAATTATTACGACAGTTTGTTGGTTCATCGGGTAATCAAAAGCTTTGGTATTCAGAGTGGAGCAGCAGACACCCGCTATGCCGAACCTGACGATGTGGTAGGATGGAAGGGACCAGGATACAGCCTCCCGGCCCATGTTGTTCCTAAATATTTTCATAAACGGGGAATGATTGGTTCGCCCCGAAAGCCTGATAGAAAGAACAGCAAGCACCGGTCGGACGGCTCACAATATTATATTGTTACCGGCCGCGTTTATTCCGACTCGGAACTGGATGACATTGAAAAGGAAACCGGACATCATTTTACTGCCGAACAACGCCGGGCATACAAAATTGAAGGCGGTGCTCCTCATCTTGATGGAACGTACACAATTTTCGGACAAGTAGTCAGTGGAATGAATGTAGCCGACCAAATTGTGAAAGTAAAAACTGACGATGATTTCCGCCCACTAAAAGATATACGCGTTAAAAAAATTACCATTCTAGAATAACTCCCCGTATTTCTTGGCAGCAGGTTTACGATTTCATATCGTTTGATTATCTTTGTCGATCCATTTCAACAGCATAAGAAGATGTTAGACAAAATTAAGCAGTTACAGGAAGAGATTGAAGCACTAAAAGCTTCAAAAAAAGAAGAAGTAGAAGAACTTCGTATCAGATACATCAGTAAAAAAGGATTAGTGAGCCAATTGTTTGCTGATTTTAAAACCGTACCTGCCGAACAGAAAAAAGCTGTTGGACAAGCCATCAATGTTCTGAAAAACAAAGCACTCGATAAAATTAATGAGTTGAAAGAAAGTTTTGAGAATACTGACCAGAGAGCTGGAGGTACTGATTTAAGCATGCCGGGCGAACCCATGCGACTGGGAACACGACACCCTCTGGCTATCGTTCGTAACGAGATTATTGAAATCTTTGGCCGACTTGGATTTACAGTCGCTGAAGGCCCCGAAATTGAAGACGACTGGCATGTGTTTTCAGCCCTGAACTTTCCACCGGAACATCCGGCACGGGATATGCAGGATACTTTTTTTATTCAGAAAGATCCGGATGTCCTGTTGCGCACCCATACGTCAAGTGTTCAAGCCCGTGTGATGGAAAAAACACAACCGCCAATCCGGGCAATTTTTCCGGGACGTGTTTTCCGCAACGAAGCCATTTCAGCTCGTGCTCATTGCATTTTCCATCAGGTTGAAGGTTTGTATGTTGACGAAAACGTATCGTTTGCCGACCTGAAACAAACCTTACTTTACTTCTCGCGCGAGCTATTTGGCGAGCAAACTGAAATTCGTCTGCGCCCATCCTATTTCCCATTCACCGAGCCGTCAGCCGAAATGGATGTGAGCTGTTCAATTTGCGGTGGAAAAGGTTGCAACGTGTGTAAATATACCGGATGGTTGGAGATTTTGGGATGTGGAATGGTTGATCCAAATGTATTAGACTTGTGTGGCATCGACTCGAAAAAATACACCGGATTCGCTTTTGGAATGGGAATCGAACGCATGACCATGCTGAAATATGGTATCAAAGATATTCGCCACTTCTTTGAAAATGATGTACGTTTCTTGCGGCAATTTGATTCTGCGTATTAGCTGCCTCAACTTTTGAAAAGTCTTCCCAAACTTGTTTCAAGATCTCTGTATGCCAAAAAAGTACGCTCAAGATCGACTTTGGATAAAGGTTTAGTGTGAAAAATTGCATTTTTCACACTAACAACTCATACAAATCCTCCACTTCCTCAACAAAGTAAGTAGGAGCTAAATCCTGAAGTTCGTTACTATTGCCAAAGCCATAGCCAACTGCAATGGTACTGATTTCATTGGCTTGTCCACCAATTAGATCGAATTTGGTATCTCCAATCATCACAACCTGCTCCGATGAGAGGATCTGATTCCGATCCATCAATGTGGTAATTAATTCGGCCTTGGTATGTCGTCCTCCATCACCAGCTCCCTGCACATCTATCAGGTAACGATCCAGCTCGAAGCTCCGCAAAACTTCATGGGCAAACTCATCCCTTTTCGAAGTCGCAACATAAAGCTGTTTGCCTTGCTGAAATAATTCTTCCAACAATTCCAACACTCCTGGATACAACTCGCCTTCGTATAAACCTTGCTGACTGTAATACTCACGAAAGAGCTTCACACCCAGCTCAACTTGTTTATCATCAAAACCAAGTAGCTTTTTAAGTCCATCTTGAATCGGTGGCCCAATTAATTGATCAATAATTCCCGCGCTATCCAAATCAATGTTCATTTGTTCAAGCATGTAGTTCAGCGAATTATGCAATCCAATTTTGGAATTAATCAGTGTTCCGTCGAGGTCGAAGATCAGGTGAGTAAAAGTGGTCATAGTCTTTATATTTAGTGCACACAATAACGACATTTTATAGCCTAAAGCGACATATAATAGTTACTAAAAAATTAAGTTCGCTTGCAAAGTCCAATCGCTGCATAGTTGAAGCTCATGTTTAATTATCTTCGCGAATCAATGGAAGAGAGATTTAACATGAATGACCAGTTCCTGAAAGCGATAAAAATAGCTACCGGCTCGCGCGATTTTTTTGAATTGGAACAAATTCAAAGCTTGTGGAGTGGCTACGGAAGCATCATCCGCTTCAACCTTAAAGGCTCTAAATATTCTTCAGTCGTGGTAAAACACGTCCGTTTTCCTGAATCAGGAAAACATCCACGAGGCTGGAACACCGATTTGTCTCATCAGCGAAAACTGCATTCCTATCAGGTTGAAACAGCTTGGTATCAGAAGTGGAGCCATTTGTGCGATGACTCCTGCCGCATTCCGAAATGCCTGGCTATTGAAACGCAAGGCGATGAAGTATTGATGGTGTTGGAAGATCTGGATGCTGCTGACTTTTCGGAAAGAAGAACAGCCGTAAATTGGGAGGAAATTAAAGCTTGCCTGAAATGGCTTGCAAATTTTCATGCAACTTTTATGGGCAAAAAGCCAACCGGCTTGTGGCCTGTCGGTACCTACTGGCATTTGGATACCCGACCCGATGAGTTGGAAGTATTGACCGACATACCCCTTAAACACGCAGCCAAAACGATCGATCAGAAACTACAGGAAAGTCCTTTCCAAACTTTTGTTCATGGCGATGCAAAGTTGGCCAATTTCTGTTTTTCACCAAAAGGAAATCAGGTTGCAGCTGTCGATTTTCAGTATGTTGGCGGCGGTTGCGGCATGAAAGATGTCGCCTATTTTATTGGCAGTTGTTTGTATGAAGAAGACTGTGAAAAACTAGAGCCTCAATTACTGGAAGTTTACTTTGAAGCACTCAAACAGGCCTTGACCAAACAGCAAAAAGAAATTGATTTCAATACGCTGGAAACCAATTGGCGGGAAATGTTCCCCATTGCCTGGACCGACTTTCACCGCTTTCTGAAAGGCTGGAGTCCCAGCCATTGGAAAATTAATAGTTATAGCGAACGTCTGGCTCGTAAAGTTGTTAATCAATTACAGAACTAAAAGAAAACGCATGCAATTATCAGATCAGGATTTAGCCGCATTGGGTGAAGCAGCAACTTCTGCAGCCTTAAAAGCCGGAGAATTAATTTCGTCATACAGTTCGAAAAAACTAAACGTTGAAAACAAAGGTGGTGCCGACAGCCTGGCATCGCAAGTTGTTACCGAGGTCGACCTGATGGCGCAAGAGCTGATTCTTGAGATGCTTGAAAAATACTCGAAACTATTTGATCTGGGGACTTTGGGTGAAGAAAGCCCCGACAACCATGAGCGCTTCGAAAAGGACTACTTTTGGTGTATCGATCCCATCGACGGCACACTGGCTTTCATCAATCAACAACATGGCTATGCGGTTTCTATTGGATTGGTTTCAAAATCCGGAGAGCCGGTTATTGGCGTTATTTTCGATCCGCTGGAGAAAATACTTTACAAAGCTGTAAAGGGACAAGGCGCTTTTCGTAACGGGCGCAAATGGACTGTACAACCAGCAGAGGGTGCTCCGCTTTATCTGGTTAGTGACTCCAGTTTTCAGGATCATCCCTCGTTTAATGAATCAATTTCAGAGCTTAAAGCAATTAGTGAAGATTTGGGCTATAACGGATTCGAAACACAGTTTAAAGGAGGCGCAGCGCTCAACGCATGCTGGGTGTTGGAAAAGGCTCCGGCTTGTTACTTCAAATACCCCAAAAAGAAACAAGGTGGTGGCAGTCTTTGGGATTACGCGGCTAGTGCATGTATTTATTCTGAAGCCGGAGCTTGGGCCAGCAACATGCATGGCGAACCACTGGATTTAAATCGCAAGGATTCAACCTTTATGAACCATGAGGGAATTTTGTATGCTTCGGCAAAGGAGATTGCAGATAGAATTACACAGATAGGTGCCAAGTTAAAGCAATAATCATCCCGACCATAGCCACGGCACTCGCTACATTCACATAAGCTGCCAACCAAAAATCACGGGTAGTAATTCTTTTCTCGTGATCACCGATATTGGGTTTATCAACCAATTTACCATGATAAACGTTTGGTCCTCCAAAACGGCATTTCAGTATGCCGGCGAGGGCAGCTTCGGTGTAACCTGCGTTAGGACTGCTGTGTTGGTGTCCGAAGCGGAAGATGTGTTGCACTCCGCTCCAACTCAAGCTAACCACCACCATCAATAAAGCAGTTATGCGGGCAGGAATTAAATTCAGCAGATCATCGAGGCGGGCGGCAAACCAACCAAAGTTCCTATAGCGGGCATCTTTGTACGCAATCATTGAATCGAGGGTGCTGGCCATTTTAAAGGCAAAAAGTGCCGGAATACCTCCAATTGCATAATAAAACAGCGGAGCAATCACACCATCGCTGAGGTTTTCGGCCATCGTTTCCAGCACAGCGGTTCTAATTTGCTGCTCATCCAGTTGTGAGGTATCACGACCAACAATAAAAGAGAGTTGTTTACGTCCGGCTTCAACTCCCTCACTTTGTAATGCCTGCATGACCAACCACGATTCGTAAATCAAGCTACGATTGGCCAGCCCGTAAAATACACCAATACTTGCCCAAACGATGTAAACGCGCGGATGAAGCTCCAATTGCCTGAACAACAAATAGAAAATAAACCAAGTAAAACCAACCAAAACCCCGGCAACCAGCACACCTTTTAGTTTGCGACGTCTGCCTCGGTTAAATGCATGATCAAGCTGTGCGATCATCAATCCAAACAACCGGATTGGATGCGGCAGCCAACGTGGATCGCCCAAAACACAATCGAGTGCAAACCCAATTAAAAGCGGTAATATGATGAGGTTGAAATTATCCATAATGCAGAGCTATCTTATCATCCTGAGTTTATTTCTGAGTCTGCTTCAAATCGCTAACAGATTTCGAAACATGTTCAAAATGAATTTCATCTTTCCTATTTATTCTTCTTTCATCACCGAATACACATAATCCATATCAACACAAGCTCGCACATGATCGGCGAGCTTATTGTATTGCTCTTCCTTGAACGCTTCGTAGTCAAGATCAGCAGCATCAGTCTGCAATTTATTGGCTTGCATTATTTCTTCTACTACCACCTTGTTATCCAATATGCCATGCAGGTAGGTGCCCCAAAGTTTAGGCGAAACCAAACAACCATCTTTAGTTCCGTCTTCCAATTCGCAAAGGGCTTTTCCATTCATCAGTTTGGTTTGTCCCATATGAATCTCGTAGCCAGAACATTTTTCATGCCGATTAGCAAAATGGAATTTGGTTTGTACCGTACGTTTTTCTTTGCTCAACGTTGTTACGACTGGCAATAAGCCCAAGCCAGGCATGACATCAATATCTCCTTCAACGTGATCAGGATCACGAATTTCTTCACCCATAATTTGATATCCTCCACAAATTCCATAAACTCCCTTTCCTGCTTCCGATGCCTTGTAAATCGCTTTGGCCAATCCTCTTTCACGCAAATGCACCAGATCGGAAATCGTATTTTTAGATCCTGGAATCAGCAAAACATCGGCTTTAGCAATTTCCAATGGATTGGCTGAATAATAGAGGTTGATATCAGGCATTCGCTCCAACATATTGAAATCAGTAAAATTACTCATGTGCCGCAACAACACTACTGCCACATTAATCTTACCAATTTCAGTGCTTCCCCGTTTATAATCGATCGCCACACTGTCTTCCTGTTCAATATGAATATCGGTGAAATACGGAACTACGCCAACAACAGGTATTCCGGTTAACTCCTCCAGCGTTTTTCGTCCTTCTTCAAATAAGCTGATATCTCCCCGAAATTTATTAATGAGAATACCTTTGATGAGTTTTCGTTCAGCCTCGGGCAACAATTTGATTGTTCCATACACACTACCAAACACACCCCCCCGGTCGATATCAGCAATCAAGATTGTCGGCGAACCGGTTTCCAACGCCACCCGCATATTGGTAATGTCTTTGTCCCAAAGATTCACTTCAGAAATGCTTCCGGCTCCCTCCATCACAATCGGATTGTATTTTTCATCCAACGAATGCCAGGCTTTCATGGCTTCTTCAAAAAGAAAATCGCGGTCAGTATTCAGGAAATACTCTCTGGCTGATTGATCTCCCATGGGTTTTCCATTTAAAACAATTTGGGCACTTCTATGGCTAGTTGGTTTCAACAGAATCGGATTCATGGCACTGAGGCAAGGAATACCACAAGCTTCAGCCTGGACCGCCTGTGCACGACCAAGTTCCAAGCCCTCTTCACTGGCAAAAGAATTTAGCGACATATTTTGCGCCTTAAATGGTGCTGGCGAATAGCCATCTTGTTTAAAAATGCGACAAAAAGCAGCATTAATTATCGACTTACCAACATCTGAACCTGTGCCAACAAACAAAATAGGTTTAAGCTTGCTATTTTCCTCTTTCATGTGCTTTTTATTAAATCAATCATTCACTTTTACCTCTATTCGAATGTGACTGGTGTTAACCACCTGCGCTTCTTCAAACGAGGTCATCTTCGAAAGTACTGCCACTGCTCCTTGCAATATCGGATAAGCCATGGCTGCTCCGGTTCCTTCACCTAAGCGCAGATCGAAATCCAACAACGGATCAGCTGCTAGGTATTCCAACATTTTCCGATGACCTTGCTCATTTGAAACATGTGAAAAGATGCTGTAATCGCGTACTTGCCTATCCATTGCCTGAGCAACTAGCATCGCTGAGGTGGTAATAAAGCCGTCAACTAAAATGATCATTTGCCGAGCGGCGGCTTCCATCATCCCTCCGGCAATGGTGGCTATTTCGTAGCCTCCAAATCGCGCAAGTACGTCAAAAACTGAACCGGAAATTCCTTGTTTGCATATTGCCTGTTCAATAACTCGTGCTTTGTGCGAAACACCGGCACCGTCAAGGCCGGCACCCGGACCAACACATTCGGCAACCGGAATGCCACAAAGAATCGACATCAAAGCCGAAGCAGGCGTTGTATTGCCAATGCCCATTTCTCCAAATCCGATGATGTTTGTTCCCTGCTCGTGAAAATTAGCCACAATTTCGCGTCCATTATTAAAAGCCTTCATGCATTGTTGAAGACTCATAGCCGGTTCGTATAAAAAATTGTTGGAGCCATTGGCAACTTTCGCGTTTATCAATTTAGGATGATCCGGAAAATCGAAATTCACACCAGCATCAACCACCCAAAGATCCAATCCATACAAGCGCGAGAAAAGACCAATGCCACCTCCTCCATTTAAAAAGTTAAGTACCTGTTGCCAGGTTATTTCTGTTGGACATGCACTCACCCCTTCGGCTGTAATGCCATGATCGGCAGCCACCGTTAGCATTACCGGATTGGAAAATTCTGGTGTTAGCGTGTTCTGAATCATCGCAACGCGCATAGCCAGTGCCTCCAACTTTCCCAACGAGCCAACCGGCTTCGCTTTATTGTCCAGTTTCTGTTGTATTTCATCGCACAACTCCTGACTGATTTCGGGAATATTTATTCGGTCTATATTCGTTTTCACTATATTTCTTGTTTCTTTTTAAAACTATTCAAACTAAAAATTACAAGCTGTCCGTATCCAAATTGTCGTTTAAATGAATCGAGAGGCTCGACTTCGTTTAACAGGCAATCCAACGAACGGAGAATCCCACCGTGAGTCACCAAGAGCACATGATCATGGGGCTGTTCAAGTAAATCAATTATAAAAGATTCTGCCCGTTCAATCTGCTCAATAAAAGCCTCTCCTCTGGGACATCTGACATGTACAAAATCATCAAACCAAGCTTTAGCCTCATCTGTCTGACTGATTTCCTCCCATTGATGCAATTCCCAGTTTCCAAAATTCAATTCCTTAAGCCGGTCGTCACAGGTAATTTCATACTCAGGAAATAAATCATCAGCCAGCATTCGACATCGCGATAATGGACTGCTATAAACCCTGTCAAAAATAACCGATGGAATCTGTTGTAAAACCGCGATTTGCTCCGTGGGGTAACTTTCAGCCAGGCCAACATCGCTTTGCCCGTAACAAATACCCGGCGGCACATCTACTTTTGTATGTCGAATACAATAAAGTTTCACGATACTGCCAGTAAAGTAAGATAAAACACCACCTCAATAATTTGCTGCAAAGCGCCCAAGCAATCTCCGGTGTAACCACCGATTTTTCGTTCGATATATTTTTTAAACAGAAAGGTGATGAAAAGCGCTATTAGCAAAGCAGCAGCCATCAATTGCCACGGCAGGAAAGCAGCTGGCAACAAACCAAGAATTAATGCAACAATCAGATCTGAGTTTTTACTCTTTTTTCCAATCGGTTTGGTTTTGCTCAACTCGTCTTCGCGTGAGTACCAGCTTGTAAAAATGATGATCACCGGCATGGTTCGGCTAAATGCATGCCCCGCAATCAACACCAATGGAATTGTCAAGGCTGGCAAAGCTTGTAAAGCCATAAACTTGGTTCCCAACATACCAATCAGCCCCACTGTTCCGTAGGTTCCAATGCGGCTGTCTTTCATGATGGTGAAAATCTTTTCGCGGGTGTAGCCACCGCCAAAACCATCGCAAAAGTCGGCAAAACCATCTTCATGAAAAGATCCGGTAGCAAAAACAGTAGCCAGCATACTTAAAAAGACTGACACACTATGCGGTAAAACCAAATGTAACCCATAAAAAACAGCTGCTCCAATACCGCCAACAATCCATCCAATAAAGGTGAAATAGCGAGTAGATCGATTCAAGCGCTCATTGGAAAATGCCAAAGTCTTTGACACCGGAATACGGGTGTAAAACATCAGTGCTGTTAAAAATAAGTTGAGTTGCTCTTTCATCGCAAAAAGTTTCAAATTCTGATTTTCAAGCTTTTCGTGCGGCATTCTCACGATCTATCATTCATTAGAAAAGCTCATATAATTTATAAACGTTGCACTTCGCTACTTTCCTCCTTATTCGAAACCCCGGCTTCTTCAAAACTAGCCATTTCATTTAAAAAAGTGGCCGCTGCTTTAATTACCGGGTAGGCCACGGCAGCTCCCGATCCTTCACCCAGTCGCATCCCCAGGCTCAATACAGGTTTCGCTTGCAATTGATCCAGCATCAGTTGGTGTCCTTTTTCTTCTGAAGCATGGCAAAATATGCAATTATCGCGCACCGATTCATCAAATTGAATAGCGGTCAAAGTGGCTGCTGTTGCAATAAAGCCATCAATCAGAACCACCATATTCAGTTTTCGGGCTTCCAAAATGGCACCAACCATCATGGCGATTTCCAGTCCTCCAAAAGTCGCTAATGTCTCTTCAGGCATTTGGGGGGCGTATTTTTCAGAAACTTCTTTTAATACCGATGTTTTATAGTCCAGTTGCTCGCCCTCCATGCCAGCACCTTTGCCGGTACACTCCTCGATAGGCAGGTTTAAAAAACGATGCATCAACAATGAAGAGGCCGAGGTATTTCCAATACCCATTTCGCCAAAGCCGATGGTATTGCAACCCGAGCCCGCCTCCTTTTGCACAAGCTCCGTTCCCCGCTGCATGGCAAGCCGGCATTCGTCGGATGTCATCGCCGGTTCGTTCAGCATATTTTTTGTGCCACGAGCCACCTTGGCATTGATAACCGGAAGTTCTGCAGGAAAGTCATAATCTACCCCGGCATCTACAACTTTAAGACCGATCCCGTTTTGCTTACAAAATACATTGATAGAAGCTCCATTGCCACAAAAGTTCATCACCATTTGCCAAGTCACTTCTTTGGGGTAAGGACTAACTCCAGCATCTGCAATGCCATGGTCGGCAGCAAAAACAATCAGGCTCGGATTTTTTAATTTAGGCGACAAAGTATTTTGAATCATCCCCAATTGAAGAGCAATTTCCTCTAGCTGCCCGAGCGCTCCAAGCGGTTTCGTTTTTAAGTTTATTTTGTGTTGAAGTTCTTCTTTTAGTGATGTCATTTTATTCGTTATTATATAGTTTGATCGTCATTTTCGGACATTCAGTTGCTTGTTCGAACTGAGGCTACTATCCTTTTATTTTAACGGGAATACCCGAAACCAGCAAGTAAACCGTGTCAGCCTGCTGAGCGATGAACTGGTTCATCCACCCCTGAAGGTCAGTAAACTTGCGAGCGATTTCATTTTCGGGGTGAACACCCATTCCCAATTCATTACTCACCACAATCAGGTTTATATCCTGTTTGGCAAATCGCTTCCATTCAGCTTTGGCTGCTTCAAGAGCACTGTCAATTTTATAGTCGCTATCGTGAAAAAAGTTGGTGAGCCAAAGGGTTACGCAATCCATCAGCACGGTTTGTCCTGTGAAATCGTGCTTCGAAAGTACTTTCTCTTCCTCAACCGTTTGCCAACGTTCATCCCGATCATCCTGATGTCGTTTCACCCGTTGTGCAAAATCTTCATCCCAAATACGGGCAGTAGCCAGATAAACCAGGCTATCCGACTGTTGCTCAGCCAGCCGCTGTGCAAAGCTGCTTTTCCCCGATCGGGCTCCTCCTGTGATGAATGTAATGCTTGCCATATTTTAACTTTCGAGTTCTTTAAATGCCGATTACAACTGTCTACTTTTTCTTACCATCAACCGTACACGAGCAAACATCTTTTACATAGCGCCAGGTAATAACATCACCTGCTTTTACAGCTTGACTCATCGCCAATTTTGTTGAGTTTTCGCCATTGATCTTGTAATACCAAGCCATATTTCCTCGCGTTGAGATCACCTTATCAATTGCTGTTACAAAAATATACTGCCCGAGCGGATGAGTTTCTACATCAGCCGCCAGTTGTAATGCTTCCAATGCTGTCAGCTTCTTGCCACAATCAATGGTAACCGTTTTCATATCCTTTACGTCTCCAAAGTTAATTTCGACGGTTACTTGCTTGTTTTTTGCGCCCCCCATTGTTGGCTTTGCCGAAGCAAAACTGACTAAAAGTACAAGAACTAAACTGATATAAATATTTTTCATATGATTATAATTGTTTGCTTTTAAAGGTATCATATGGAACTCGCTTATAATCTTACTCCTTTTGGTAGAAAGAATCTTCCATACTCGTTTCATAAGGCCAATAATTAGTTGAATTTGGGATTTGTTCTAAATAAAGTGAGAGGTAAACCGAATAACCGGCTACCTCTCACTAAAAAACTATCTGATTTTCTTAACTAGTTTCACATGTTAAATTTTTCTTTTCCGCTAGTTTTAAAAGGAATATCCTAGCTTAAGTTGAAAACTCCGTCCTTGCATGTTGTAACCATCCTTTTCTGTATAATTCTCATCCAATACGTTGTTTATATTTCCCTGAATTGAGAACCCATTTGTAAATTGATAAGCCAATGAATAGTCAAATACAATTGTTCCTTCATGTTTGATTATTTTATCATCTTTCGTGTATCGCTTCTCCGTATAGTAATCCTCAGCAGACCAATCTGTGCGAATGCCAGAAAAGCTATCAGACTCCAGTCTGGAACCAATATACCTCGCATTCAAACGGGAAAAAAGACCTTTTAAATTGTCAAATTTAAAACCAAAACTTCCGCTAGACTTAGACACGTACTGCATATCTTTATATTCGATCAAGCCGTCATCCAATTTAAATTCTAACTCCGATTCAAACATGAATGTCCAGTTTGAATAAAGCTCCAATTTGAATTGGCGATCGGCTAATACTCCAAAATCGAAGGAACTCACTAATTCCAATCCTTCCATTTTTGATTTATTTGCATTGGTATAGGTTTTTTCACCTGATTCTAGCAACTCTTCAGTAATTTTATCTTTATGATTTGTTTTAAAATAAGTTGCATCAATATTTAAAGCCTGATCAAGAGCTGCATATTTCAAACCAAAATCAATCGTTGAAGACTTCTCAGGTTTAAGATCAGGATTCCCTACAAATGACTCAACATACCAATAATCCCAATCGGGAAAATATTCGGATACCTCATACTTACCTGCAACTTTATAGGCATCCGGTACTGAAAAAGCTGTTCCAAAAGAAGAGTGAAGCTTCAAATTATCGAGTATACGAGCCTGAGCACCAAGACTGAAATTCAATGTATTGTAATTCTCATCTGCTGCTTCAGCAGTCAAATCTTCATTCGCATCAATATGATATGAATAATGGTCATAGCGAAGACCTCCATTCACACCCAACCCTAAATATGTGTATGAAAGTTGAGTAAATATTCCCGTGTTTACATTCTTATTATTTGGCTTATAGGGAGCTGCGGGTGTAGTTTTATCAGAAAAACGTTCTGATCCATAATCATACGTTCCATAATCAACTCCTACAATAGTCTTCAACTCACCAAACGACTGCATATCCTGTAACTGAAAACCATACTCTTTAACATTATCTTTAAAACTAATGAATCCTTCAGCTGAATTATCTGAATAGTTTGAGTTTCTTTCTCTCGTTAAATAAGGGCTAAAGCTAAATGTGTTATTCTCTGTTTTCCTCTCTACAGTTGTGTATAGATTCAAACGATTCAAATCTTTCAAACTCCGTACATAAGATCCCCAGAAATTTCCAGGAGTTTCGATATCATCCGCAAAAGTATAAGCTCCACGAATATCTACATTCCAGACCTTTCCAAAAGATGCTGACAATCCACCGCTAACTGCACTAAGTTCATATTTAGAATTTTCCATCCGACTTCCGTACGATTCTTTATCCAAAATAATTTTATCCTCGTCTGAAACCGATAGAAAGTTATTGTCTCCAATCTTATAATCTTTCCCCTGGCTTGTACGCGAATATCCCAAATCAAAATTTAAGCCATCCATAAGCTGACCTGAAAACGCCGCATCAATGGCGCTATATTTAAAACTACCTCCTGTTAACGAAATATTCCCCGACAGCTCATCAGAAGCAGTTTTTGTTATAATGTTTATCACCCCGCCCATAGCATCCGAACCAAACATGGAAGAATAAGGACCTTTTACAATTTCTACCCTTTCAATATTAGTTGTTGAAATAGAAGCCAGATTGCGCGTTCCTGACGGCTTTCCATTGATTAAAATAAGTGTATAACTACGGGAGTGAGCACTTGGTGAAAAACCACGCATCCCAACAGTAGCTGAAATTCCTGGATATTGAATTATATCAATATTAGTTGTTCGCTTAATTACTTCGGCAAGGCTTTCGTTGGGAACAGAATTAATATCTTCAACCGTAATAATCTCAACTTTCTGAGGAATATTCTTCAACTTAGCATTCAATCGAGATGCTTTTACAACAACTTCTTCAACATTTAATGTGTCGAGAATTTCAGCTTGTACAAATTGAAATGACAAGACAATTACCGCAACAACAATCCACTTTAATGGGATTCTAATTTTTTTTGTTTTCATTAAAATAAAGTATGGTTAAACATAAACATGCAACCATAGACTTTCAAAAACTCTTCAATTCCATAAATGAATATGAAAAGAATACAGACGGATAAATGAATGAATATTATTCACCTCAAGCTTTTATCCCGAAAGCTATGATTAAAAAAACAGATTTTGGCAGGTCTTCTGGCTCACCTTACTTTCTGAGGCCTTCCCACCCCGATAAACGAGATAGTGGCTGGAGTTTCAGAAAGCGTTATTAAGGCTTACAGCTGCGGGTACAGCTCCGGATTCTAACCGAATTCCCATTTTGATCCTGATCGCGGAACGATCGTTGGAACCAAATCCGTGACAAATGTAGAAATAATTTTGGTTGGGAAAAGGCAATTTCAAAAAATCAATAGCTAAAATTAATTCGCAGTCCTAGCAACATGTGTTCATCCTGAGCTGGAAACATAGGATCAATCCACTGCAAATGAGGCGAGAGAAAAACCCATTGATTAAACTGATTGCTGATGTACAATTCGGCTAATTTCTCCTGTTCATTTTGCGCGAATGCTTTAGTTTCACCAAAAGCTAAGCCTACTTTAAACTCTCGATTCAGAAATAGCTGTTTGAACCCAACTCCGGCACTCCAGGCTTGCTCAATGCCAAACAATTCGGAGAGTCTCTTTTCGTTTTTTGCATAGCGACCAAAAACCGTAAACCGTCCGGCAATTAGTTCATCAAAAGAAAGCCCAAATCCCCGGCTATGGCCTGCAGCCGGATGTTCGAAACCATAAAACCGAAAATTGGCTTCCCAGCCTGTTTGTGGAAAAAGCTTGAAGCCGGTCTCTGCAATCTTAAAATGATCACGCATCAAATCATTACCAGAGTTGTCCAAACTACTCAAAGCCAATTGCAAGTAAAACCGATTGACAAATGAAGTTCGGAAACGAACACCAGGAGCATTTATTGGGGCAGGCAAAGCAGCGCTGTTGACAAATGCGCCACTTAAGAATTGAGATGTTTCGTCGTTAGCATGTAGGTTATTGTCGAAGTAGTTCGTCACATCAATTTTTCCAACATTGATTGTAAATATGTCTTTCAATGCCCGAAACTCGGCCCAGGCTTCCAGCACCACCAATTGGTCAATCCCCTCGGAATTCTGCGTTGATCCGGCGTCAGCATTTAGTCCGCTCAAATTTGGAATTAATTGATCCGGCCCATCACCACCGATGGCTTCGAGATCGAAAAACAAAATCGTATGTTGTCCAAAGCTTGTGAACGCAAAAATATCAAACGATCCCACTGCCTGGTAATTCGCATGCGACTGCGGTTCTACCTGAAAACTAGCGGTTGCTACTCCATTGAACTGAAGCTGACCATCGCGCTTTGTAAGTGCTTTCAACAACTCATCCACTTGCTTCCGCTTTGAGCGTTGTGCTTCAGGAATATCTGATCCTTCTTCAGCAGCAAACAAACCAAAAAACTGGTTCACTAATGTTGTATCGCCTTCCTCGTTAATACATTCGTCAATAGTTGAAGCATATCCGCAAGAAGCTATCAAAAGCAAAAACGATAAAATAAAATGAGGTAGATTTAATTGCATACAGTTTCGTTTTTATTTACGACCCCAGGTAAACGCAATTTAACTTATTCTTCCGACTTTTTCATCATCTTCTCGCTCACTAAAAAGATAACAGGTTTGTTGGAATACGGATTTGTACGAGTAATAACAGGCGTGTCGTACACTTTTTCGATGGTATCAAAAGTCAGGACTTCTTCCGGTGTGCCTTGGGTAAATAGTTGTCCTTCTTTGAACAGAATCAATTGATCGCAATATTCCGAAGCCAAGTTCAGATCGTGGATAACCATCAAAACGGTCAGTCCCATTTCCTGATTCAACCGATGCAGCAGATCCAAAATGCGCACCTGATGCGTGATGTCCAAATGTGAAGTTGGCTCATCCAACAGGAGCAATTCGGGCTCCTGTGTTAAGGCCCGGGCAATGGCAGCACGTTGTTGTTCGCCACCACTCAATTCAGTCATCAGTTTGTCTTTATGCTTCAACACATCGGTAAGCTGCATATATTTGTGTGCCTTTTCTAAATCCTCTTTCGATTCGAAAAACTGAAAACGGTTCTGATACGGCATCCTCCCCATCAACACATAATCTTCCACTGACATTTGATCGAGATCAACAAATTGGCTAACGATAGCGATGTTTTGAGCCCGTTCCTTTAGCGAAAGCTTTTGGAGGTTTTTCCCTTTCAGATAAACCGAGCCTTCCAAGGTTGCAATAGAACTGGTTACTCCCCGAAACAAGGTGGTTTTTCCCGATCCATTGGGCCCGATGATCCCACTGAATGACCCTTTCTCCAGGCTCAAGCTAATTCCACTCAGCTTAAATGAGGGATAGCCGCATGAAAAATTATCGATATGGAAAAAGGATTCGCTCATGTTAACTTTTCTTTCGGTTCTGACTCATTAACAATAAGAAAACCACGCCGCCAATAATTCCGGTAATCACACCAATTGGCAACTCATTGGGTGAAATAATGGTACGGGCAACGACATCTGACAGCACCAGAAAGATGCCGCCAAGTAGAAACGATCCGACCAACAGAAAACGGTAATCGGAGCCAAACAACAGACGCAATACATGTGGAATAATTAAGCCCACAAAACCAATGACACCTGCTACCGACACACAAATGCCGGCCAGCAACGAAGCCATTATAAACAACACCCGAATGACCATATTGGTATTAAATCCTAAGTGCATGGCTTTTTCTTCGCCCAAACGAAGGGCATTTAGCGGTTGCACAAACAGGTAGGAAATAACCAATACCAGTAGGCTGGCAAACAAAGTCAGTTTGATCAATCCGGTGTCCGGTTCATCCAACGAACCCATAATCCAAAAAACGATGCCATGCAAGTTGTCGGAGCTGGTCGTTGCCATTAAAAACATCATAGCCGAAGAGGCAATAAAACTGACCATCACCCCGGTAAGCAGCATATTCTGGATATTGATATTCCCATTGCGGGAGCTCAGTGTGTACACTAAAAAAATAATGACAAAAGCGCCAACAAAACCAGATAGTGGTAGCATGAATGAGCCTAGCGAAATATGCAGTCCAAATACAATGGTAAAAGCCACACCCAAAGATGCACCGCCTGAAATCCCCAAGGTAAAAGGCTCTACCAAAGGATTGCGGTAAATTCCCTGCAGAATAACGCCAGCCAAACTAAGCGCCCCACCAACAGCTAAGCCTAGAATTACGCGTGGTAATCGAATTTTGGAAATCAACATGTATTCCATACTGCCGTCTGATCCTTTGGATAGCAAATGAAAAACATCCATCAGACTAAGCTTCAACTCACCAACCGACAAGCCAATGCCGGCTGAAAACAAAAGCATTACCAACATCGCAACCATTGCAATGATCCATTTTATATATCTTGTTTGAGCAAACAATGTCTATTTCATTTCGTTCTTCAGTACATAAATCCGGAGCTTCCACTTTCTACTTATGCTCTAGTTTTAAAACTCAATCCCTTTCCGACTGGGAATTCCCTCATCAAACGGATGTTTAATCTTATTGATTTCCGACACATAATTGGCCTTTTCAATCAGTCCGGGAGTTACCCCCCGACCTGTCAGCACCAACTCCATGCCTTCGGGTTTCGAATCGATAAAGTTAATCAGATCCTGTTCATCCAAAAAACCATCGCGAACACAAATGATGATTTCATCCAGAATCATCAGGTTGGGTGCTGCTGTTTGACAATAGCCTGACAAATAAACTAAGGCATCGGCAACCTGTTCTCTCAATTTTTCAGGAGTTACTTCTTTGTTGAAATTCGGATGTCCATCAGTAAATCCCAGTATAGTCGCACCCAACTTTTTCATACTGTCAATTTCGTGATAACCATACAACTCAGGTCGTTTCATAAAATGTGCATAAACCACTTTTAATCCCTGCCCCAATGCTCGTGTCGCCAATCCTACCGAAGCCGTTGTTTTGCCCTTACCGGTACCAGTGTAAATATGTACTAGTCCTCGTTTCATTACTTGTAAATTAAGGTGATGATTTCATCCAATGCCTCAACAAAAGATAAGGGTGTTGGACTACAGGTTTTATCGGCATTCACTACAAAAACCTGTTTTTTCTTTACTGCGCTTAATGAGCTAAACTCCTCCCAACGATCCTTTTCTTCAGCTCCCAACGAGCCCATCAGCACCACAATAATCACATCAGGATTACGCACCAAAACAGTTTCGCGATTAATACTACCAACCGTCATATCCGAAGCGATATTCTCCGTTCCCGAAAATCGCACAAAGTCATTCATAAAGGTATGCGAAACCACTGCAAACAGCGGGTTGGCTCCAATTTGGATGAAAATTTTCTGTTTGGACTGACCCGCAGGAACTTTTGCCTGAATCGTTTTCATCCGACTTTTGGCATTGGTAATGATTTCTTCAGCCAATGCCTGCTTGCCAATTGTTGCACCCAACTCAATAAACTGATCGCAGATTTCACTAAATGACTTTGGGGTTGGAAATTCAAGCACTTTAACTCCCAGCTTTCGAAAGGTGTCAATTGTTTTTGGCTTGGTCAGTGATGTAGTAATTACCATGTCTGGTTTTAGCATGACTGCCTTCTCGTAATTTACCAGAACAGCCGATGCTATCACCTCAGCATCGATTCCACTTTGCAAGGTGCAATAGCTGGTACAGCCAACCAACAGTTCTTCAGCATCCAATAGATACAGGTTTTTGGTTAGCGACGGCGCCAATGAAATAATACGCTGAGGTTTCTGTCCCAGGACACTGAAAACCACCAAAATAAACAACAGGAAACTTAGTATTCTTTTTTTCATTCGTATGCTAATTTAATTCCAGAAACCAATGTTTACCTTTAAAATATACCTCACCTTTTTCATAGGCAACCGGGTGCTTAAAAACCGGACCGTTGACAACAAAACTGTGAAATTCTCCATTTTCAGCACAAATATCAATACCATCCAAGTGTTGTAAATCGTTAATCATTTCCTGGTTGAAAGTGCGCCCTAAAAAATTCTGTGGCAAATGGTCAGCATGAACAGATAAAACCAGCGGTTCAAAGCCGGCATCGACCAATTCAGTCGCCAACAAATCTGTAGAATCTCCCCAAAGTGGGAAGATGGCTTGAATTCCCATATCCGCACAAACACGTTCAATCCAGCTGCGGTGTTCAATCAGGTAGATGTCGCCAAATACTCCACCCTCAAGGCCTTCTTTTTTCAACTCTGCAATTGCTAGTTTAAAATCTCTTTCGTACTCGCCAAGGCTGGTGCCTCTCTGAACCAGACGAACGTTCATCGCTTCAGCTTGTCGCTGGAGCAGCTCTTTTTTCAGACCGTGCGACCTTGAAAAGTTGGTGTCGCGATCACACATGTTAAGTAAAGCCAGCAAACGGTGTTCACCATTTTGCAGTGTGCGGTGTAAGGCTAACATACAATCCTTACCCCCACTCCATGAGAAAAATACATTCATTACAGCTAATTATTTAGCCTCAGAGAAATCGAATTGGCAGGAACAGGGTTCCCGTCGATCTTTTTTTCCCGAAGATCCGGTTAAACAAACTGTTGTTGGCAGGTCTTCTGGCTCACCTTCCTTTTTAATGCCTTCCCGTCCGTCAATAGCGGACAGTGGCTGGGGTTCAAAAAGATTTCACAAGGCTTACAGCAGCGGGAACTGCTCCGGATTTACACCGGATTCCCTTATTAAGGCACTTTCCTATAAACGGAAAGCTAGCCACCACAACAACGCAAAAGTAAAAAATTATTTTGGGAATGGTGAATTAGAAATATCCTATAAGGAATATCGAAAGAAGACAGCCTAATTGTAAGCGTCATCATGTCCGGTCGTTACAGGATCAGTATTATTACCGGTTGAAAGACAGGTTCCGAAACGAAGTCGGGAAGACTAAAAATCTACTTATACCTTTTCTGAAGGTTAGAAGTATCGCTATCTGTTCCCGTCAAAAGACCTAAAATAGATTCAACTGTTTACAATACATTCCCAATTGCATTAAGAATTCCTTTCAAATCATTCTCAATTAGATAATCGACGTTTTGCTCCATCAGAAACGCCAAAGATCCGATATGCTCAAATTTTGACAGGTAATTATAGGCATTATAAACTTCCTCTATGAAATCAGTTTTATCTAACTTCCCATAAATAGCTGATGGCCCCATTCTAAGGCTGTTATTAGTTTTATCTTTAAAACGGGAAACCAAGAAAAATTGACTTATTTTTTTTGAATTTTAGCAGATTGCCCCGTATTTTAGCCTCTTCTGTGATATTAGTAATCACTAATTTAAAAAGATATTTTCGCTTTAAACCGAAGTTGATAAAATATAAAAAATGGAAGACTAATATGCTAGAAAATCAACCTAGAAACGAAAGATCCGATCTTTTTGACAGATCGAGTCCTCGCGCATCAAAGAAGGCTCTTCAAACCCCTTATAAACAAATCACCTTGTCGGCTGCTTTTTGCAAGGTCATAATATCTATCATAGTACCGGCAATGCCAACTTCAAACTTATCCATCAACTCAAAATAGTTCAAGCAGGTTTTGCAGGCGACTAGTTTCACGCCTCTCTGTTCCAATGTTTTTAAAGAATCAATAGCCAGAGAACCCTCGCACAACAATCTTACTCCACCGTTGTAAAAGGCAATTACTTGCGGTAAAACACTTTCCTCACTGATAAGTCTGAAATAGTTTTCGATAAGCTGAAGGCCCAACGCAGCATCTCCGCTTCCCATACCATTTTGGGTAACTTGTATTAAAATGTTTTTAAAGGTTTTCATGTGTTTATGATTGTTTATTTTTTTGCAACACATAAAATTCGCTTAAAATAATCACGCTTCTGTGTGTAAATATTTTTACATGCTCGTTTCATTTGCTTTTTGAGCAAAGATAATTGCTCATCCAACACGCTCCTCTATACTTACATAATCTTTTTGCGTTCGGGTTTTAAATCTTTCACCCATTGATTGACGATGTATTCATTCTTGTGCATCCATTCGCGCACGCCGTCTTCCGGATCTGCTTCACTATTCATATAATAGATGAGACTGTTAATTTGCTGTTCAGAAAGCTGCATACGTTCGAAGAAGCGTACCACATGAGGTAATCGCTCCTCGAGCCCGCTGGTTCCGATCGCATAGATATTTTCCTGAATGCCGAATACCGAACGCGGATCATTCAGAAAGCGCACCTCGAAACGATCAAACAACCAATGAGGCTCCCACCCTGTAATGATTATCTCTTCGCGGCGCTTAAAAGACTCCGAAAATTGGTCTGTCATTTCCTGCTCCGACAAGTCTTTCAGCTCAACACCCTCCAGTTCATATTGCTCAATCGCGTGGCGTGCCTGAGCCATGATACCAGCTCCGAAATCAATTCCAATGATTGATACGCTAGAGCCGTTCAAATCATTAATCGATTGGTACTGGCTGTAGTCTGGAACAACCAGACCCGTTCGGGCATGTGGATAAATAATTGAAAGCATTTCAATCTTCCCCGTATATGTTTCCAAATAGTTACGATGAGTTTCGGGTAACCAGGCATCGGCAAACACATCCGACTTTCCACTGGCAACTTCGGCATAGGCTTCTTCCACGTCTGTGAGTTTTGCTTCAACCTCGATATCCATCTGTTCTTCAAGTAAAATTTTCGCCAGATTCGTTATGGCCACCGCTTCCGACCAATCAGTATAAACCAGCTTTACTGTCCGGTCTTCACTCTTTTGA